>DATHTC010000256.1:0-3495 GCA_035463735.1 Gaiellaceae bacterium
CTCGCCGGCGACCGCGACCGCACCGCGGGCGACGACGTAGGCGATCGCGACCGCGCCGAGCGTCAGCAGCGGCGCCACGAGGCCGCGGAACGTCACGCCGATCACGAGCGCGACGAGGACGACCGTCGCCAGCTCGACGGCGGGGAGCGCGTCCGCGATCAGGCGGCCCTCCTCGACGCGCGCCGGCACGATGCCGGTGACGCCGGCGACCGTCCCGCGGTCCTCGTCCATGCGGACGTCGATCAGCCAGTTCGCGAGCTTGCGCCGGTCGCGCAGGCCGGTCTCGGGCTCGAAGAAGAGGAACGTGAGCGCGGTCGTCCCCGCCTCCCGCGACGACGGCAGGACGCCGAGCGTGTTGAGGACGGGCAGCGCGAACGGGACGGAGAGGAGCTCTGGGTACTCGCGCCGCGCGATCCGGCGGGCGCGGTCGAGCGCGCGCCACTGCTCGAAGGCGGTCAGCCCCGCGGGGTCGCGCTGGACCACGACCGTGTTCGACAGCACCGGGAAGTCGAAGAGCTCCGCCGACCGCCGCTGCGCCAGCACGGCGGGCGCGTTCTCGGGGACGAGGCTCCCGAGCGCGCCGCCGCCCGCCTCGCCGGGGCCGGGGAGCAGGAACGCGGCCGCTGCGGCCGCGCCGAGCCAGGCGGCCACGACGAGCCAGCGCAGCCGCACCACGAGCGCGACGCCGAGGGAGACCGGGTCTCGCGGCGTCGGTCCCCGGCGCGCCGCGGACGAGCCCATCGGGCCGCTGCTACCCCGGCGGAATCGAGGCGGAACCTCGTCCCCCACCGTCTGCGAACACGCAGCGGACGGTGAGGCCGCGCCCGCGCGCGCCCTCGGCCTCCACGGTCCCGCCGGCCGCCCCGACGACGTGCTTCACGATCGCGAGGCCGAGGCCCGTCCCGCGCGAGGCGCGGGCGCGGTCGGAGCGGTAGAAGCGCTCGAACAGCCGCGGCAGGTCGCGCTCGAGCACGCCGATCCCGTCGTCGCGCGCCGTCAACACGACCCCGCCGTCGGCGCGCGCGACCGAGAGCGTGAAGGTGGCGCCGGGGCCGGCGTAGCGGATCGCGTTCCGCGTCAGGTTCTCGACGACGACGCGGAGCATCCGCGGGCGGATCGGGAGCTCGACCGATGGGTCGCCCTCGACCGCCAGCCGCACCCCCGCGCGCGCGGCGGACTCGGCCTCCTCGGCGACCACCTCCTCGAGCACGGGCAGCACCGCGACGCGGCTGAGGGCCACGACCGCACGGCCGGTCTCCAGCTCCGACAGGAACATGACGTCGTCGATCAGCTCCCCCACGAGCTCCACCTGCGTACGCGCCTGCTCGATCAGCGTCGGCACGTCCTCGCCCGGCAGGAGCGCGGTCTCGAGCAGCGCGAGCAGCCGGGCGAGCGGCGTGCGCAGCTCGTGCGAGACGGCCGCGGTGAAGCCGGCGCGGAGCTCCTCGTACGCGGCGAGGTCGCCCGGCCGTCCCAGGTACACGAGCCGCTCGCGCCTGCCGCCCACCTCGTACGGGATCGACAGCGGCGGCCGGCCGTTCGCGTCCAGCGCGCCCGGCGGAAGCGGCCGGCCCTCCTCGAGGCCTTCCACCGCCTCGCGCGCGCGGCGGCTCGCGGCCACGACGCGGTCGTGCTCGTCCAGCACGACGACCGGCTCGCGGCTCTCCTCGAGGAGCACGCGGCCCCGTTCGGCGTCGAGGCGGCTCTCCTGCCCGCGCGGGCCCTCGTTCACCACCTGCTCACCGGTCCGTAACCATCCCGGCCCCCTGCGCAGCCGGGGCCGAGAGCATCATGTGAGCGTCCGTGGCCAAGGTCCTGATCATCGAGGACGACGACGTGATCGCGCAGGGGATGGCGCGGCACCTGACCGCTGCCGGGTTCGACGCGTTCGCGGTCGCGAACGGGGAGGCCGGCCTCGCGCGCCTTCGCTACGAGCGCCCGGACGTCTGCGTGCTCGACCTGATGCTCCCCGGCGCGGACGGCTGGAAGCTCATCGAGACGGCCCGCGGCGAGGGCATCGGGACGCCGGTCGTCGTCGTCTCGGCGCGCGGCACCGAGCACGACCGGGTGCACGCGCTCGAGCTCGGCGCCGACGACTACCTGGTGAAGCCGTTCTCGATGCGCGAGCTCGTCGCCCGCGTGGGCGCGGCGGCGAGACGCGGGGTGCGGACGCAGGACCCGCGCCGGGGCGAGGCGATCGAGATCGAGGAGCTCCGGCTCGACCCGGCGAACGTGCAGGCCTACGTCGACGGCGAGAGCGCGGAGCTGACGCCGACCGAGTTCCGGCTCCTCTACGCGCTCGCGCTCGAGCGCGGGCGCGTGCTGACGCGCGACGAGCTGCTGCAGAAGGTGTGGGGGCGGCGGGCCACCCACCGCGACCGCACGGTCGACGTCTTCGTCCGCAAGCTGCGGGAGAAGGTCGACCAGCCCGCGCCGCGCCACACCTTCCTCCAGACGCGTTACGGCGTGGGCTACAAGCTCGACCCGATGCCGAAGTGAGCGCTCGCGCTCACTTCGGCTAGACGGCACCGAGGCGCATGCCCCCCGCCGCGAGGACGACCGAAAGCAGGCAAGTAACAGTCTGTTGCTTTGTCGTTCTCGCGTCGGATCAGGCGGCGGCGAACGCGGCCCTGATCGCCTGCAGCTCGCGCTCCCGCTCGCGGAAGACGCCGACGACGTCGGGGTCGAACTGGCTGCCCGCCTGCGCGACGATCTCCTCCGCCGCCGCCGCCCACGGCAGCGCGCGCCGGTAGGGCCGGTCCGAGGTCATCGCGTCGAGGGCGTCGGCGACGGCGAATACGCGCGCCCCGAGCGGGATCTCCTCTCCGCCGAGCCCATCGGGGTACCCGTCCGCGTCCCAGCGCTCGTGGTGCGAGCGGACGACGCGGAGCCCCTCGCCCCGGAGGAACGCGACGTCGCCAAGCATCTGCTCGCCGAGCGTCGTGTGCGTCTGCATCTGCCGCCGCTCCTCGTGCGTCAGCGGGCCCGGCTTGAGCAGGATCGCGTCCGGGATCCCGATCTTGCCGACGTCGTGGAGGAGGAAGCCGTACTCGGCGCTCGCGTCCGCGGCGAGGTCCGCGTCGATCGGGGCCGCGAGCGCGAGCGCGTACGCCTGCACGCGCTGCGAGTGCGCGCGCGTGCCCGTGTCCTTCGTCTCGAGCGCCGCCGCGAGCGCCGATACCGTCTCGCGGTAGGCGCTCTCGAGCAGCACGCGCTGGCCGCGCTCGAGCTCGAGCATGTGGCGGAGGTCGCGCGCGTAGAGCATCAGCTGCGCGTCCTGCCCCTGCCGCTTCGACGCGCGGAACGGGACGCCGTGGAGCCCGCCGCCGAGCCGGTCCGCCACGGCGAGCAGCTCGAGCGGGCTGAACGGCTTGGGGACGAGCGCGTCGGCGCCGGACGAGTCGCGCGCGACCGCGTCCACCTCGCCGGTGAGGAGGACGACGCCGATGCCGCGGGTCGCCTCGTCCGTCTTCAACGCGCGGCAGAGCTCGAGCC
>DATHTC010000257.1:0-2139 GCA_035463735.1 Gaiellaceae bacterium
TCGTGTCGGCGTTCTTGAACCGGTCGGGGAAGATCTGGTACACGACCGCGTCCCGAGCCCACGCAGGCGCACGGAAGCCGGGCTCGGACACGGTCAGCGCCCAGCTGCGGTCGACGGCGTCGTCGCTCGTCGCGCCGAGGCCCCCGTCGAGCGCCGCCGTGTCGTCGGCGTAGTAGTCCGTGTCGGGGCCGTCAGAGACGACGAAGCGGTACCAGAGGTTGTTCGGCTCCGCGTTCGGCAGCACCGCCTCCCAGAAGTCGCACGTGCGCGAGCCGAGCCCCGCCTGGTAGCAGGAGACGTCCTCGGCGGCGAGCGCCATCGGCAGCAGCCGCTGCTCGTTCGCCTCGACGTCGAACACCCGCACCCGCACACCGGTCGCGTCCTCGTGGAACGTCCGGAACCGGAGCCGCACGGGCGTCCCGGCCGGGACCGCGCCGCCGGGCGTGCGGTAGAGGAGGTCGCGCGAGTCGTGCCGCAGGCCGTCCCACTCCACGTTCCCGTCGTGACCCGTGCCCTCCGGCGGCGTAACGGTGACGGTGAGGACGTGGGTCGAGGCGAGGTACGAGAACGCGACCGTGGAGCCGGCGGCCGCGACCGTGAACGGGATGTTCGCCCCGTCGCGGACGCCGCCCTGGCCGTAGTTCTCCGTCCAGCTCTGGTCGATCGCGACCTTGACCTCGTACGCGCCGGGCGGCAGCGCCGTGGTCGAGAACGCGTAGCGGCCGTCGCCGTCGGGATCCTGGAGCCACGAGCGCAGGCAGTCCGGCTGCCAGTCGCCGGGGCAGCCGAGCTCCGACTGGTAGCTCCCCGGCGCGGTCGCGATCGTCGAGGTGACCGAGTCGGCGACCCAGTGCGTGTCGTGGTCGTAGAGGAAGGTGACGCTCCGCGCCTCCGACAGCGAGAGGGGGATGTTGGCCCCGTTCTGCGCCGCGTGGAGGCCGTAGTTCTCGTCCCAGCTCCCGTTCAGCGCCGCCTTGTACTCGAAGCTCCCCGCCGGGAGCGAGAACGTCGCCTGCCAGGCCTCGTCGGAGGCGTCGTAGGCGAGCCCGGAGGCGGCGCAGGCCGGGTCCCAGTCGCCGGGGCAGCCGAGCTCCGACTGGAGGCTGCCGGCGATCGTGACGCCGCTCGGCGGGGGTGTGTGCGACCCCAGCGCCGACGGCACGGTGAGGAGGAGCGCGGCCGCGGCCGCGATCCCCAGAGCTCTCGCCTTCATCTGCTCTCCCCTCTCTCTCGCGCGCCCTACCGCCGCCGCACCGTGAAGGGCACGACCTTCGACACCGCCGTACGGCCGTCGAGCGAACGCGCGACCGCGACGAGGTGCACCTTCTCGTTCCGCCGGAACCGCACGGGGTCGAGCAGCCCGCGGTACGACGGCGAGTCGTCCACGGCCAGCCGACGCCAGCCGCCGGTCTTGCGCCGGACGGCGAACGCGACGGAGACGGGCGCCGTCCCCGCCACGCGGGCCGTCAGCTCCCACAGGTCGGTGAGGTCGTCGCCCTCGACCCGCAGCGTCGGGCGCGCCGGCGCGCGCCGCGGCAGGTCGGTGTCGGCCCGGAGCAGCACCGTCGCAAGCGGCGGCACCGTCAGCGACAGCGACCCGTTCGCGGCGCTCGCAGCGGGTGCCGCGCCCAGGAGCGGCGTCCACGACGCGCCGGGCGTGGACGTGGGCACCGTCACGCGCGCCGACGTCTCGCCGCCGTTGAACGCGGCCAGGTACTCGCGCCGCGCCGCGGCGTCGACCCGGCTGAAGGCGAGGACGGCCCCCTGCGCCCGCCGCACGACCGTCGCGCCCGTGGAGAGCGCGGGATGCGCGTCGCGCAGTGCCGCGAGCTGCCGCAGCCGCTCCGCGACGGGGTGCGAGCGCACGTCGAACGCGGAGCCCGTGCCCACCGGCGGCGCGCCCACGCGCGGCTGCGTCCGCCACTCGGCGACCTGGGTCGGGAACAGGTCCTGGCGGGCCTGCTGGTCGCCGCCCCGGCCGATGATCCCGACCTCGTCGCCGTAGAGCACCGTCGGCGCGCCGCGCAGCAGGTAGAGCAGGTCGTGCGCGAGCAGCACGCGGCGCAGCAGCTCGTCGCCCGACGCGCGCGACCGCTCCTGGAGCTGGCACGCCGCGCGGCCCATGTCGTGGTTGCCGAG
>DATHTC010000258.1:0-5373 GCA_035463735.1 Gaiellaceae bacterium
ACCAGCAGGCGGTTGACGATGAACGCCGTGGAGTCCTTGGTCTGCACGGGCGTCTTGCCGAGCGACTGCACCCACCCGTACGCCGTCTGCACCGTGGCGTCGTCCGTCAGGATCGTCCGCACCACCTCGACGAGCTTCATCAGCGGCGCGGGGTTGAAGAAGTGGAGGCCGACGACGCGCTCCGGCCGCTCGTACGCGGCGGCGATCTCGGTCACCGACAGCGCCGACGTGTTCGTCGCCACGATCGCGTCGGACCGGAGGACGCGGGACAGCTCCCCCATCAGCTCGTGCTTGACGGTCAGGTCCTCGAAGGCGGCCTCGACGACGAGGTCGCAGCCGGCGAGGTCGCCGAGCTCCGTGGTGACGGAGAGCCGGGCGACGGCGGCGTCCTTGTCCGCCTTCTCGACCTGTCCCTTCTCGACCTTGCGGGTGAGAAAGTGGTCGATGCGCCCGCGGGCGGCCTCGGCCGCCTCCGCGGCGAGCTCGCGGCCGACGGTCTCGTACCCCGCCTCGACACACACCTGCGCGATGCCGGCGCCCATCGTCCCCAGCCCGACGACGCCGACCGTTCTGATCTCCATCGCGCGCGATCCTAGTGCCGCCGGCGCGCGAGCACCCAGTGGAACGTGCCGTGGCCGGGCGCGGCGTCCGGCTCGACCTCCGACTCCACGAGCTCGAGCCCGCCATTCCGGAGCAGCCGCTCGTTCTCCTCCTGCGGGTAGCCGCTGAAGAACGTCGGCGCGCCGAGCCAGTCGCCGCTCCAGGCGGGGGTGTCGTGCGCGCCGAGCGTCGCGAGGAGGAGCCCACCCGGGCGCAACCACCGGGCGATGCGCCCGAAAAGCGGGCCGAGCTCGTCGCGCAGGACGTGGTTGAGGACGTACAGCGAAACCACCGCATCGCACGACTGGTCGGGGAGGTCGAGCTCGAGGAGGTCGGACTGGAGCAGCCTCGCGCCCGGGAGACGGCCGCGAGCGCGCGCGAGCATCGCCGCCGAGACGTCGATGCCCGTGAGCGAGCTGCGTTCCGCGAGGGTGATGCTCGTCGAATGGCCGGCGCCGACGCCGAGCTCGACGATCTCCGGCCGCGGCGGCAGCGCGTCGAGGAGCCTCGCCACGCGCTCGTGCCGCGTGCCGCCGGTGCTCGCCCGCTGCCAGGCGACGAAGCGGTCGGCGACGGCGTCGTACCCTGCCGCGACGATCGCCGCGGCGACCGCGCGCCGGCCGGCGCCGAACTGCTCCCCCGTGAGGCGCACGTACGAGTGCCGGCCGAGGCTCGACGGGAGGACGCCCGCCGCCTGCACCGGCGGCGCCTCGCGCAGGTCGGCCAGCGCGAGCTCGGGCCGGATCCCGAAGCGCCAGCGCCACCTCGTCCGCGCCGCGTCCTCGGCCGGATCCGACACGACGTCGGCCGCCGCGAACACGACCTGCCACCCCGCGGCGTACAGGATCGCCCGGTCGCCCGCGCGGACCGACGGCCGCCGCGTCGACGAGTGCGCCCGGAGCTCCTCGACGCGGACCTCCGGCTCGAGCCGCCGCTCGCCGCGCCCGCGGACGAGGAGCCAGTACGCCGATGAAGTGGACAAGTGACAGTCTGTTACTTGTGCGCTTTCGCGTCGTACTGGCGGCGGCGGCCGCCCGGCCATGCGTTGGGAGGCGCGGACTCTATGGCTCGAAAGCGAGCAAGTAACAGTCTGTTACTTGTGCCGTTACGACGCATACGGAGCGGCGCGCGCAGGCGGCGCCGCTACAGCCGCTCGACGACGGCCGCGATCGCCTGGCCGAAGCCGATGCACATGCAGGCGACGCCGTAGCGGCCCTCGCGGCGCTCGAGCTCGGAGACGAGCGTCGCGGTGATGCGGGCGCCGGTGGCGCCGAGCGGATGTCCGAGGGAGATCCCGCCGCCGTTCGGGTTCACGTCCCCCGCCTCCCAGCGCTCGCGCAGGCCCGTGTCGGCGAGGAACTGGAGCACGACGGAGGCGAACGCCTCGTTCACCTCGACCACGGCCACGTCGTCCCAGCCGATCCCGGCCTTCCGCAGCGCCTTCTCGCACGCTTCCGGGTTCCCGTGGAGCATCAGTGTCGGGTCGACGCCGGCAAGGCCGAACGAGACGAAGCGCGCCCGCGGCTCCAGCCCGAGCCGCGACGCGGTCGCCTCCGAGGCGACGAGGACGGCAGCGGCCCCGTCCACGATCTGCGACGAGTTCCCGGCCGTCACCATCCCGTCGGGAACGAAGGCCGGCTGGAGCTGCGCCATCTTCTCGAGGGTCGTCTCACGCCGCACCGCCTCGTCGGTGTCGAAGACGACCCCGGCGTGCGGGTTCGTGAGGTCGATGGGGACGATCTCCTTCGCGAAGCGCCCCTCGTCGATCGCCCGTGCGGCGCGCATGTGCGACTCGTACGAGACGAGGTCGAGCTCTTCCCGCGACAGGTTCCACTTGTCCGCGATCAGCTCCGCCGAGATGCCCTGCATGACGATCTGGAAGCGGTCGTGGACCTTGTCCGACATCGACCCGTGGTTCGAGCCCATCGGGACGCGAGACATCATCTCGACGCCGCCCGAGACGACGAGGTCGAGTTGCCCCGACCACACCGCGGCCGCAGCGTTGAAGTTCGTCTGCATCGAGGAGCCGCACTGACGGTCGACGGTCGTGCCGGCAACCGAGACCGGCCAGCCGGCCGTGAGCCCGACGTTCCGACCGATGTTCCAGGCCTGCTCGTCGACCTGCGTCACGCAACCCCACTGGACGTCCTCGACCTCGGCGGGGTCGACGCCGGCCCGCTCGACCAGCGCGTTCACGACCTGGGCCGAGAGCTCGTCGCCGCGGATGCTCGCGAGCGTGCCGTTCTTTCGCCCGATCGGGCTGCGGACGGCGTCGACGATGAGCGCCTCGGTCACGACGTCAACGTACCACCCGTGCTGGGACATCGGAGGTAGGCTCACCGCATGGCCGCGACGGCGACCGAGCGCCGGCTCCTGCTCGCAGGCGAGTGGGTCGAGACCGGCGACTGGATCGACGTCCGCTCGCCGTGGTCCGGCGACGTCGTCGGGCGCGTTCCGAGGGCGGGCGCCGCCGAGGCCGGGCGGGCGGTCGACGCCGCAGAGCGCGCGCTCGCCGAGCCGCTCCCCGCGCACGTGCGCGCGGCGATCCTCGACCGCGTCGCCGTCGCGTTGCACGAGCGGCACGACGAGGCCGCACGGACGATCTGCGAGGAGGCCGGGAAGCCGCTGAAGGCCGCGCGCGTCGAGGCGCAGCGAGCCGTCTCGACCTACACGATGGCGGCGGTCGAGGCGCGCAAGCTCGCCGGGCACGTGGTGCCGATGGACGCGTCGGCAGCCGGCGAGGGCAAGCTCGCGTTCACGCTCCGGCGGCCGCTCGGCGTCGTCGGCGCGATCAGCCCGTTCAACTTCCCGCTCAACCTCGTGGCGCACAAGCTCGCGCCCGCGCTCGCCGCCGGCTGTCCCGTCGTGCTCAAGCCGGCGACCGCGACGCCGCTGTCGGCGCTGCTGCTCGCCGAGCTCGAGGTCGAGGCCGGGCTCCCGCCCGGCTGGCTCAGCGTCCTGGTCGGGCCTGCCTCCGAGATCGGCGACGTGCTCGTGCAGGACGAGCGCGTGAAGGCGATCACGTTCACGGGGTCGGGCCCCGTCGGCTGGCGTCTCGCCGCGCGTGCGCCGAAGAAGCGGGTGGCGCTCGAGCTCGGCAACGCGACGCCCGTCGTCGTGGCCGCCGACGCCGACCTCGACGACGCCGCCGCGAAGCTCGCAGCGAACGCGTTCTCGTTCGCCGGGCAGAGCTGCATCTCCGTCCAGCGGATCTACGTCGAGGGCGACGCGTTCGACGCGTTCCTCGAGCGGTTCCTGCCACGCGTCGAGGCGCTCAAGGTCGGCGACCCGGCCGACGAGGAGACCGACGTCGGGCCGGTGATCGACGACGACGCCCGGACGCGGATCCTCGAGTGGATCGAGGAGGCGCGGGCCTCGGGCGCAGAGGTGCTCGCCGGCGGTGACGCCCCCGACGGCGGCCCGATCCGCCCCACGGTGATCGCGCACGCCGCCCCGGCACTGAAGGTGTCGTGCGAGGAGGTGTTCGGGCCGGTCGTCACCGTCAACCGTGTCGACGGCCTCGACGAGGCGATCCGGCTCGCGAACGCGACGCGCTACGGCCTCCAGGCGGGGATCTTCACCGCCTCGCTCGCGACGGGCCTCCGCGCCGCGCAAGAGCTCGAGTTCGGCGGGGTGACCCTGAACGAGGCGCCAACGTTCCGCGCCGACCAGATGCCCTACGGCGGCGTCAAGGACTCCGGGAACACGCGCGAGGGTCCGGCGTACGCGGTGCGCGAGCTCACCGAGGAGCGCCTCGTCGTCGTGCCGCTGTAAGGCCGCGTTTCCCGGCGACGCCGGCCGGAGACCGGCAGTCCATGCACGATCCCGTGGGTCGGAATCGCGGTCCGCGTCGTCGCCCGTGATCCTCCTCGTGGCGCTGCTCCGGACGTCACGGGCGCGGCGCGAGCGGGCATGGCGCCCGCGCGGGGCGCGTCGCGGGCCGCTGTTACGCTGGCCCGATGGCGCTCCCGTCGCTCTTCCGCCGCGGCGACACGCCGCCGCCGCAGGCAGCGGCCGCCCCGACGGCCCCGCGCCGGATCGCCCCGCCCGTCGCCGAGCTGCGCCGCGAGCGGCGCGCGCTGCTGAAGCTGCGGGAGGAGCGGCTGCGGGACGTCGGCGGACTGGCGCTCGAGATGTTCCGGCGAGACTCGTTCCGCGAGCACGTCCTCCACGAGCAGTGCGCGGAGGTCGCGGCGATCGACGACCGCCTGCTCGAGCTCGAGACGCTGCTCTCCCACCGCCGGCCGCCCGCCGCTCGGTGCGCGTGCGGCGCGCCGCTCTTCTGGGGGTCCCGCTTCTGCGCGAGCTGCGGCCGCCCCGCAGGGGAGGCGCTCGCGCCCTGCACCGTCTGCGGCCACGCGCTCGCCGCGGATGCGCGCTACTGCCCTGCCTGCGGCGCCGCGGCGCCGGAGGGGTAGCCGGTGGCCGTCGTCGAGGCGCCGCCGCGGCCCGAGTGCGGACGCTGCGGGTCGGCCGTCGAACGCGGCCAGGAGTACTGCCTCGAGTGCGGCGCGCGGCTGCCGCTCGCGGAGCAGGAGGCGCTGCGCGCGCCGGCGTCGTGGCTGTGGCCGGTCCTCGTGGCGCTCGCCGTCGCCGCGCTCGCGGCCGCGGGCGTCGTCGCCTACCGCCTCGCCGCCGACGGCGCGACGAGCGAGGTCGTCGCGACGACCGCGCAGCCGGCCGTGATCCCCACGACCACGGCGCCCGAGGAGCGCACGGGGACAGGGCCGGCGAGCCCCGCGGGGCCCCCGGCACAGGCGGCGCCGGCGCCGC
>DATHTC010000259.1:0-7102 GCA_035463735.1 Gaiellaceae bacterium
TTCCCCCTCAACCAGACGCGCGGGATCGCAGACCGCGCAGCGGGCGCATCCCGCCCGTCGAACCGTCCGCTCGGGTCAGCCTCTGGAGACGACGCCATGCAGGCCGAAGCGCGCTTCATGCGCGCGAGAGGCCAAGCCGACGCCCCCCAACGCGACCCGGCGAAGGAGGGGGCCCACGGGGGAACCATGGGTTCCCCCGTGATCGCTGGGTTCCCCCACGCTCAGTACTCGGCCGCACAGCCGATCGGCGCGGCGACCGATGCCCGACCCTGGGCCGCTGCCGAGGATCGCGTGGAGGAGTCGGAGAGGAGGACGCATGACCGCCGCCCCCGAGGTCGCACCGTCGCCGGACGCCCGCCCGACGAGAAGCCGGCCGCGCGTCGTCGCAGCCCTGGGCGGGAACGCCCTCCTGCGGCGAGGCGAGCCGCTCGACGCCGAGACGCAGCTGCGCAACGTGAAGGTCGCCGTCGCCTCGCTCGGGGAGCTCGCCCGCGAGGCGGAGCTCGTGATCACGCACGGCAACGGCCCGCAGGTGGGGCTGCTGGCGCTCCAGGCCGCGGCGTACGGGTCGACCGACCCGCTCGACGTGCTCGGCGCCGAGAGCGAGGGGATGATCGGCTACCTGCTCGCGCAGGCCCTCCGCAGCGCGGTGCCGGAGCGGCCGGTCGCCGCCCTGCTGACGCAGGTGCGCGTCGCGGCCGACGATCACGCGTTCGAGCATCCGACGAAGCCGATCGGGCCGATCTACACGCGCGAGGAGGCGGAGCGGCTCGCCGCCGAGCGCGGCTGGGCGATCGCTCCGGACACGAAGGGCTTCCGCCGGGTGGTCGCCTCCCCCGACCCGCTCGAGATCCTCGAGCTCGACGCGATCAGGATCCTGGTCGAGGCCGGCGCCCTCGTCGTGTGCGCAGGCGGCGGCGGCGTGCCCGTCGTCGCGGATCCGTCCGGCGCGGTCCACGGCGTCGAGGCCGTGATCGACAAGGACCTCGCCGCCGCGTTGCTCGCCCGCAACGTCGGCGCCGACGCGCTCCTGCTGCTCACGGACGTGAGCGGCGTCGAGCGCGGCTTCGGTACCCCCGAGGCGACGCTGCTGCGCGAGGCGCGCGCGGACGAGCTGCGCGCGCTCGGCCTGCCCGCCGGCTCGATGGCACCGAAGGTGGAGGCCGCCAGGCGCTTCGTCGAGGCGACGGGCGGCATCGCCGCGATCGGCGCGCTCGGTGAGGCCCCCGCGCTCCTGCGCGGCGAGGCCGGCACACGCGTGCTCCCCGCAACCGCCGCCGAAAGGACGACGCCATGAGCGCCCCGCCCGTCCCCACCGACCTGCTCCGGATCACCGACCTCTCGCCCGCGCAGCTCGAGGCGCTGCTCGACCTCGCGGCGACGATGAAGGCGCGGCCGCACGGGTTCGTCGAGGCGTTGCGCGGGGAGAGTGTGGCGCTCTACTTCGAGCAGCCGGCGACGCGGACGCGCGTCTCGTTCGCGGCCGCCGCCGAGCGGCTCGGGATGGCCCCGATCGCGCTCCGCCAGGACGAGCTCCGGCTCGGGCGCGACGAGCCGGTCTCCGACACCGGGCTGATCCTCTCGGCCTACGTCGCCGCGATCGTCGCACGCGTGTTCTCGCACCGGCTGCTCGAGGAGCTCGCCGCCGCGGCGACCGTCCCCGTCGTCAACGCCCTTTCCGACGACCACCACCCGTGCCAGGCGCTCGCCGACCTGCTCACGCTGCGCGAGCGCTTCGGCGAGCTGCGGGGGCTGAAGGTCGCGTTCGTCGGGGCCGGGAACAACGTCGCGCACTCGCTGCTCGAGGCCGGGGCGCTCGCGGGAATGCGTGTCGCCGTCGCGTCGCCGCTCGGGCTCGGGCCGCGGATCGAGGTGCTCGAGCGGGTGGCGTGGATCGCCGACGACACCGGGGCGGCGCTGACCGCGACGGACGACCCCGTCGCCGCCGTCACCGCGGCGGACGCCGTCTACACCGACCTGTGGCCGTCGGTGGGCGAGGAGGCCGACGTCCACGAGCGTCGGGGCGCGCTCGCCTCGTACCAGGTGGACGCCGCGCTGATGACCCACGCGAAGCCCGAGGCGATCTTCCTCCACCGCCTGCCGGCGCACCGCGGCGAGGAGGTCGCGGCGGAGGTGATCGACGGGCCGCAGTCGGCGGTGTGGCAGCAGGCCGAGAACCGGCTGCCGACGGAAGAGGCCGTGCTGGCGGTGCTCGCCGGGCGCGACTGGTCGATCCACGCGACGGGCCCGGAGCCGCGCGCGGTCGTCCCGCACTAGGCGCACCGAGCCCGCCCGTCGCCACAATGGGCTCGTGGGAGGCTCGACGCGCTACGTCGCGCTGCTGCGCGGCGTGAATCTCGCGGGCCGCAACAGGGTCGCGATGCCCGCCTTACGCGACGCCTGCGACGCGATCGGCTGCAGCGACGTCTCGACGTACATCCAGAGCGGCAACGTCGTGCTCACGAGCCCTCTCCCTGCGGCCCGGCTCGGCGCGGCGCTGGAGGAGGCGATCGCGGAGCGGCTCCGGGTGGAGACGACGGTCGTGCTGCGAACGCACAGGCAGCTCGCCGCGGTGCTGGCCGGCAACCCGTTCCCGGATGCGGACGCGAAGGAGCTCCACGTCGGCTTCCTCACCGCGCGTCCCGGGAAGGCAGCCGTGGCCGCGCTCGCCGACCTCTCGTTCCCGCCCGACGAGCTCGCCGTGGGCCGCGCCGAGCTCTACTTCCGCCTGCCGAACGGGATGGGCCGCTCGAAGCTCGCGGCGTTCCCGTTCGAGCGCCGCCTCGGCCTCGGCCTGACGATGCGTAACTGGCGCACGGTCACGAAGCTCCACGAGCTTTCGGGGTGAAGCGCGCGGAGAGCCGGTCTGCCACGCGGTCGACCACGAGCACCGCCACGACGGTGTAGGCCCACCCGAGGAGGACGTCCGAGACGTAGTGCTCGGCCGTGTACGCCAGGGCGAACGCCATCGCCGGCGCGTAGAGCGCGAGGAGCGGTCGCGCCCACCACCCCGTGGAGCGCCAGAGGACGATCACGATCAGGAGCGTGTAGGCGGCGTGGAGCGACGGCACCGCCGCGACCGGGTTCGCGTACTCCGACCCGCGGTCGAACAGTGTCTCGAAGTCGAGCCACGGGAGGTGGGCGGAGATCGGCCCGATCAGGCGTGTCGTCGGCTCCAGCTCGCCTTCGCGGCTCGCGAGCCAGGGCGGCGCGGCCGGGAACAGCGCGTAGGTCGCGAAGCCCATCAGCGCGAGCAGCGAGACGGTGGCGACGTAGCGGCGGAACCGGTGCCGCGCGAAGAACCACAGCCCCGCCGCGAGCAGGTACGTCCCCAGGAAGTAGCTGACGTAGACGGCCCAGGCGCCGTAGTCGTACCAGCGCAGGTCGGATGCCCCGTGCCAGAGGTGGTCCTGGAGCCACACCGTCGGGACCTCGCCGAGGAAGAGCAGCCGGTCGGCCTCGAGCTGCGGGCGGAAGTGGGTCGCGAAGAGGAGCCCGTCGGCCTGACCGCGGAGGAAGTCGTATGCCCACAGGACGAGCGCGAACGGGAGCCACTCGAGCACGACGCCGCGCGCCCAGCCGCGGACGTTCGTGACCGAGACGGCCAGCAGCCCGAGGATGATCCACAGCAGCAGCCGGTCGCGCGCGACCGGGACGCCGTCGCGGTAGAGGAACGCCCCGAGGACCGCCGCGTACGCGACGGGCACCGCCCACCGGGCGGCGAGACGGAGGCGGGGGTCGCGGAGGAACCGGCTCCGCGCCGGGGCGTCGGCGGCCGCCGCGATCGCCCGATCGGACATGGTCAGCGCTCGCTGGAGCGCGCCCAGAGGTCGACGCTGCTCTCGGTTGCGTGGCGGTCGATCTCGGCGAGCTCGTCGTCGTCGAATCCAAGCCGGCCGAGCGCGGCGACGTTGTCCTGGAGCTGCTCGACGCTGCTCGCCCCGACGAGCGTCGAGGTGACGCGCGGGTCGCGCAGCGTCCACGCCAGGGCCATCTGCGCGAGCGTCTGTCCGCGCCCGGCGGCGATCTCGTTCAGCGCGCGCACCTTCGCGAGCGTCTCCTCCGTGAGCAGGTCGGGCGAGAGCGAGGTCGGGCGGCTCGCGCGCGACCCCTCCGGGATCCCGCCCAGGTACTTGTCCGTCAGCATCCCCTGCGCGAGCGGCGAGAAGACGATGCAGCCGACGCCGAGCTCCTCGAGCGCGTCGAGCAGCTCCGGCTCGATCCAGCGGTTCAGCATCGAGTACGACGGCTGGTGGATGAGGAGGGGCGTGCCGAGCCGGTCGAGGATCGCCGCCGCCTCGTGCGTCTTCTCGGGCGAGTAGGACGAGATGCCCGCGTAGAGCGCCTTCCCCTGGCGCACGGCCGAGTCGAGGGCGCCCATCGTCTCCTCGAGCGGCGTCTCGGGGTCGAAGCGGTGCGAGTAGAAGACGTCGACGTAGTCGAGGCCCATCCGCGTCAGGCTCTGGTCGAGGCTCGCCAGCAGGTACTTGCGCGAGCCCCACTCGCCGTACGGGCCGGGCCACATGTCGTACCCGGCCTTCGTCGACACGATCAGCTCGTCGCGGTAGGGCGCCAGGTCGTCGCGCAGCAGCCGGCCGAAGGTCTCCTCGGCCGACCCGTACGGCGGCCCGTAGTTGTTCGCGAGGTCGAAGTGCGTGATGCCGAGGTCGAAGGCGCGCCGCACGATCGCGCGGCTCGTCTCGAGCGGGCGGTCGCCGCCGAAGTTCCACCACAGGCCGAGCGAGATCGCCGGCAGCTTCAGCCCGCTGCGCCCGCAGCGGCGGTACGGCATTGCGTCGTAGCGGTCGGAGGCGGGCACGTACGACATCGCCGGAACTCTCGCAGAGCGCTGCGTGCTGCGGTGCGGATGCGGCCGGACTAGCCGAGCGTCCGCTGGGCGGCCCGGCCGCGCCGAAGCCGGAGGAGCCGGCGGACGCCTCGCCGCTCGCGCGCGAGCTCCTGCGTTGCGCGACGCACGGCGTCCTCGAGGGACGTGCGACCCCGGAGGGTCTCGAGCTCGCGACGGCGCTCGACGACCCAGAGGAACCGGTCCGGATCCGTCACCTCGGGGCACACCTCGTCGAGCCGCTCGGTGTGGATCGCGTCCACGGTTGGCCGGTAGATCCTCGCGTGCCAGTCGCTCGCGACCTCTGCGCGGTCGAGCGCGCGCGGAGCGTCGGCGACGAGGCGGTAGCCGTGCAGCTGGACGCTCTCCAGGAGCTGCCGGTACCCGACCGCCCGGCTGAGCCTCAGGCGGAGGTCGGGTCGGGCCACGGCGAGGCCGCTCTCCGTCATGAAGATCCGCTCCTGCTCGGCGTGGACGAGCTCCGTCGCGTCCGCGTCCGGGCCGAGATGCCAGCGGGCCGTCAGCTCCGTGACCTCCGCGTCGATCGACTCCGCGCCGCGTCGCCGTGCCGCCGCCACACGGTGGTGGCCGTCGACGACGAAGTACGCATCGCCAAGCTTCGAGACGACGATCGGCGGGAACGCGCCGGACGGGAACGCCCGCTCCACCTGCTCCCGCCTCCGGCGGAGCTCGGGCCTGCGAGCGTTGAACGCGCGATCGAAGTCGCGGGCACGGCTGTCCGTCCCCACGATCTCGCTCAGCTTGACCGGGCGGACGCCGACGTAACGGGCTCGGGAAGGACGGAGCCGCGCGGTCGCCTCGTCGAGCTCCAGCAGGTCGCGCGCTGCCATGTCCGGTGAAACGTCCGGGCACCCTGGGACGTGAGCGCGCGGATACGGTCCGCGGCGGATGCCGCGGCAGAACCGCGTCACGCCCCTGAGCGAGCTGGTCGCGCACCCGGCGCGCGGGCTCGTGTACGGCAACCGCGGGTGCCTCCACGACGAGCACGGGCGCATCCGCCGGCGCTACGCGGTCAGGCGCTGGATCGCGTGCCGGCTGGAGTTCCGCGGCTGGCGGCGCGGCGAGCTGATGCGGCCGGGCCTGTTCACGGAGCTGTTCTTCCTCGACGAGGCGACCGCATTCGCCGCCGGCCACCGTCCCTGCGCCCTGTGCCGCCGCGAGGACTACGTCCGCTTCGGGGCGCGGTGGCGCGAGCTCCACCCGGGCGACGTGGGCGCCGACGCGATCGACGCACGGCTGCACGAGGAGCGCGTCGACCCGGACACGCGGGGGCAGCGGCGCCACCGGGCGCGCGTCGCCGAGCTCCCCGACGCGGCGTTCGTGCTGTGGGAGGGGGAGCCCCGGCTCGTGCTCGGCGACCGGTTGCTGCGCTGGACGCCCGGCGGCTACGTCGATCCGGTGCCGCGCCCGGGCGGCGACGCGGTCGTGCTCACGCCGCCGTCGCTCGTCGGCGTGTTGCGCGCCGGCTGGAGCGGCGCCGTGCCGCTCCTGCACCCGTCCGCGGGAGCTCCGGCGTAGGCGATGGCGAGCGGAGAAGCAGCGACTCGTCGACGGCCTGCTCGCGATCTCCGGCCGGCGCGCTCCGGAGGAGCCGTAGCGCCGGGTCGAGCTCACCGTCGTCGCCGAGCCCGCCGTGAAGCCGTGGCGCTACCCGCCGAGCTTCGACTTCCAGTACGGCGACTGGCTGCGCCGGGACTTCGAGCGCGGCGACCTCTCGCCGTGGCCGGCCACGAGCCCGGACCTGACGACGCTGATCGCGATGACGGTGTTCGCGAACACGCCGCTCGTCGGGCCGCCGCCGGCGGCCGTCTTCGACCCCGTCCGCACGAGGACCTCCGCCGCGCGATGGTCGACGACCTCGACACGGTGCTCGACGACCTCGAAGGCCGGCCGGACGAGCAAGTGGCTCAGAGCCACAACGTCCCGGCGGGACGAGAACCGGCCGCACCTCCGGCCTCCCGTCCCGCAAGTGGCTCTGAGCCACAAGCTCGCTCGCCGCGCCGCGGGCGTGGCGTACGCTCGGGGCCTGCGTCGCGCTGGATGGCTCGACCCGTCGGAGCTCCGAGTCGGTCTCGGCTGCATGCGGCTGTCGACGGACGAGCACCGGGACGAGGAACGTGCGGGGGCGACGGTGGCGGCCGCCGCCGAGGCGGGCGTGACGGTCTTCGACACCGCGCGCGCGTACGGCCGCAACGAGACGGAGCTCGGCCACAACGAGCGGCTGCTGGCGCGCGC
>DATHTC010000260.1:0-2289 GCA_035463735.1 Gaiellaceae bacterium
CGCATGCCGATCACGGACGCGAGGTTGATGTAGCCGCGCGACGCCTCGATCGACCCGATCTCCTCGGCGATCTCGATCGACCGTTCAAGGTCCGCGATGCCGCGGTCATCGCCCGCCGCCACGCGTGCCGTGCCGATGTTGTTCAGCGCGTGCGCTGTGAGCTCGCGCAGACCGAGCTGTTCGGCCATCGCCAGTGCCTCGCGGCCTGCGGCGATTGCCTCGACGTTCCGGTTTCCGAGCATGCGGTAGCGCGAGACGGCAGCGAGCGCGTGCGCCTTTCCCGGCGACGGCGGCTGGTCCTCGACGAGGGTCGCGGCGCGGTCGACGTGCTCGAGCGTGCGCGCGACGGTGCCGCGGTGCCACGCGAGCAGCGCGAGGGCGATCTCGGCCTCGGCCGCGGACTCGATCTCGCCTCGCGCCGTGAACATCGCTCGCGCCGCCTCCAGCTCCTCCTCGCCGCTCTCGTCGATCGCGTGGAGAGCGCGCCCGAGGCCGAAGAGGGCGTTCGCGCGCGCGTCGTCGTCCTCCGGCCAGAGCTCGAGCGCAGCGCGGAAGTACCTCTCCGCAGCAGGGAACGCGTTGAGCGTGAGCGCGCGCTCCCCGGCCGCCGCCAGCGCGGCGCGCGCGGGCGCCTCGAGCGGCCCGGCGTCCTGCCCGGAGGCGCGCGCGTACTCGACTGCTGCCAGGTAGTGGTGGGCGAGCAGGTCGGCGCGGTCGGCGGCGCGCTCCGGAGACAGCGATTCGATCCACTCCGCGGCCTGCCGGTGCTTCTCCGCGCGGCGCGCCCGCGGGATCTGGCCGTAGGCGACGTCGCGGACGAGCACGTGCCAGAACGCGTACTCCCTTTCCCCGGCGACCGTCGCCCGCCGCTCGCGCCTGACCAGCTGTCGGCGCTCGAGCCCATGGAGGCGCCGCTCGAGCTCCCAGCGCGGAACGTTGCCGAGGTCGGCGACCGCGCCGAGCCAGAACACCTTCCCGATCACCGCCGCGTCCTGGAGCACGGCCTTGTCCGTGGGATCGAGGTCGTCGAGGCGCGCCGCGATGATCCCCTGGACCGACTCGGGCATCGGCAGGTGCTCCACGTCGCCGCCGCGCTCGCTCGCCATCCGCACGAACTCCTCGGCGTACAGCGGGTTTCCGCCGGCGCGCGCGAGCAGCGCCTTCTGCACCTCGGCGGGCATCAGCGCGCGCTCCGCGAGCGACGCGATCAGCCGGGCCGTCTCCTCCGTCGTCAGCGGCGCGAGCGAGACGGTGGCGGCGTTCGCCGTGCCGCCGCCCCAGCCTGGACGGCGGTCGAGCAGCTCCGGCCGCGCGGTGCAGAGCACGAGCAGCGGCACGCCCGACGCCCAGTCGACGAGGTGCTCGACGAAGTCGAGGAGGCCCTCGTCGGCCCACTGGAGGTCCTCGAACACGAGCACCGCCGGACCGCTCTCGGCCATCGCCTCGAAGAACCGTCGCCAGGCGGAGTACGCCTCGTCCGGGCTGCCGCCTCCCGCGGCGGCGTCGAGGCCGACGAGCGGGCGGAGCTGCCGCGCGACCCAGGCCGCATCCTCCTCCTCGTCCGGCAGCAGCGCCGCAACCGACGCGCGCAGCTTCGCCTCCGTGTCCTCGTCCCGGTCGGTCTCGAGGATGCCGGCCTCGGCCTTCACCATCTCGCCGAGCGCCCAGAAGCTGACGCCCTCGCCGTACGGGAGCGAGCGGCCCTGGCGCCAGTAGACGAACGTCGTCGGGTCCGAGTCAAGCGCCGACCAGAGCTCGAAGAGGAGACGGCTCTTGCCGATTCCGGGCAAGCCGACGAGCGTGACCAGTTGGGGCGACCGCTCGCGCTCCGAGCGAGCCAGGGCGTCCCGCAGCAGCCTGAGCTCCTCGCTCCGGCCGACGAGCTCGGCGCCTCCCTTGAAGGCGATGTCGACGCCGAGCCTCGTCCGCGGCGCGACCACCTCCCAAACCGGCACCGGCTCGGCCTTCCCCTTCGCCTGCACCGGCTCCGCGTCGCGATACTCGATCACCGTGGAGGTGGCGCGGTAGGTCGGCTCGTCCACGAGAATCCCGTCCACCGGCGCGGCCGACTGGAGGCGCGAGCAGGTGTTGACGACGTCGCCGGTCGCCATCCCCTCGCCCTCCTTCGGGCGGGCGGAGAGCGCGATCATCGCCTCGCCGGTCGTCACCCCGATGCGGACGTGGAGGCCGAGGGTGGGGTCGGCCGCGTTCAGCTCGCCCAGCGCGTCCCGGGCGGCGAGCGCGGCGCGGACGGCGCGCTCCGGATCGTCCTCGTGCGCGAGCGGGGCG
>DATHTC010000261.1:0-9650 GCA_035463735.1 Gaiellaceae bacterium
CGAGGGGCTGGAGGAGACGGCGCGGCGGTGCGGCGAGGCGTTCGCGGCCCCCTGCGACGTGCGCTCGCGGGACGCGGTCGACGGCGCGGTCGCCGCGGCCGCCGAGGCGAACGGGCCGCTCCACGCCTTCGTGGCGGTGTCGGGGATCGGCGGGCCGAACGAGCCGGGCGAGGCCGACCGCTGGGACGACCTCGTCGCCACCAACCTGTCGGGGACGTACTGGTGCCTGCGCGCCGCAGAGCGGCACCTCGCGCCCGGCCCGGAGGCGCGGCACCTCCTCGTCCTGTCCTCGATCCTCGCGCGGATCGCGGTGCCGGGCCACACCGGCTACTCGGCCTCGAAGGCCGGCCTGCTCGGGCTCGTCCGCTCGCTGGCGGCCGAGCTCGCGCCGGCGAACGTGCAGGTGAACGCGATCTCTCCCGGCTGGGTCGAGACGGACATGACCTGGGAGGGCCTCGACCTGATGCCAGGGACGCGTGAGGAGGCGCACGCACGCGCGCTGGAGGAGGTCCCGCTCGGCCGGATGCTGCAGCCGGAGGACGTCGCCGGAACGGTCGCCTGGCTGCTCTCGCCGGACGCCCGCGGCGTGACCGGGCAGACGATCGACCAGAACGGCGGCGCCTGGACGGGGTGAGCCCGACGGCCGACCACGTCATCGGCGTCGACCTCGCGAACGTCTTCGACGCGGAGGGAGAGTACGTCGCCACGCTCGCGTGGGGCGACGCGGTGGAGCTCGTCGAGCGCCGTGCCACCGGGGTGACGATCGCCTACACGACGTTCGTCCCCGACGCCGACGGGCTGCCGCGGCCGGTGCGGCGGACGGGCGTCGTCCGGCGCGGGCGGTCCGGCGCGCCGCCGCTCGCCGAGGCCGTCGTCCCGAAGGCCGAGCACCCGATCCTCAAGGTCGAGTTCGTCGACGTGCAGCAGGGCGACGCGTCGGTGATCGAGACGCCGGGCGGTCGCGTGCTGCTCGTCGACGGCGGCGACAACCCGCTCTTCGCCCGCTACCTCGCCGCGCGCTTCGCGGGCTCGACGGCCGAGGCGCCGCGCCCGGTGGAGGCGCTGCTCGTGACGCACGGCGACGCCGACCACTTCTCGGGGCTGGTGAAGGTGCTCGAGGCCGAGCGGGCCCCGGTGCCGCGGCAACGGGTGTTCCTGCGGCCGCGCCGGGTGCTCCACAACGGCCTCGTCAAGCGGCCGGACTCCGTGCGGGAGCGCGACCGGCTCGGGCCGACCGTCGACTACGACGGGCGGGTGTGGGCGACGGGGCTCGTCGACGACCTGCTCGCGGTGCCCGACGCCGAGCTGAACCGGCCGTTCCGCGCCTGGAAGCGGGCGCTGCGCACCTGGAACGAGCGCTCGCCGCTCGAGCTCGTCCGGCTCGAGCGTGGCCGCGACGCGCCCTTCGCGGAGCTGCGGGCGGACGGCGTGAAGGTCGAGGTGCTCGGCCCGCTGCCCGAGGTCGTCGGCGGGGTCCCCGCGCTGCCGCTGCTCGGGGAGCCGCGCGAGACGCCGCGGATCGGGCTCCCCTCCGTGCGTCCGCCGTCGACGTTCACGGGCGTGTCGGCGGCGCACACGATCAACGGCCACTCCGTCGTCTTCCGGCTCACGTACGGGAAGTGGCGCTTCCTCTACGCCGGCGACCTCAACGAGCAGGCAGAGCTCGACCTGGTGGACGCGCACCGGCGCGGCGAGGTGGCGCTGCGTGCCGAGGTGCTGAAGGTGCCGCACCACGGGTCGGCCGACTTCCTCCCCGAGTTCATCGATGCCGTCGCGCCGGTCGTCTCGGTCGTCTCCTCGGGCGACGAGTCGGCGCGGAAGGAGTACGTCCACCCGCGCGCGACGCTCGTCAGCGCGCTCGGCCAGCACGCGCGCGGCGCCGAGCCGCTCGTGTTCGTGACCGAGCTCGTCGCCTTCTTCGAGGTCGTCGGTCCCGCCGTCACGCGCCGCGGCCGCCCGTTCTTCGCCTTCGAGCGGCGGGCGTTCGGGCTCGTGAAGGTGCGGACCGACGGCGAGCGGCTGCTCGTGTGGACGAACAGCGGCCAGACGAGGCTGAAGGAGGCCTACGCGTACACGCTCGACCGCGGCCGGCCCGTGGCGGTGCCGGTGCGCCGGCTCTAGCGCATGGCCGCGGAATAGGCTCGGACCGGAGGGCGTTGAGAAAGTTGATGACGCAAGTTTCCCTGACCCGGCAAGACGGACGAGACGAGAGGACGAGAGGAGCAGCGTGAAGCTCGAAGGCATCCACCACATCACCGCGATCACCGGCAACGCGCCCGGCAACGTCGACTTCTACGCGCGCGTGCTCGGGCTGCGCCTGGTGAAGAAGACCGTCAACCAGGACGACCCGACCGTCTACCACCTCTTCTACGCGGACGAGAAGGGCTCTCCCGGTGCCGACATCACCTTCTTCGAGTACCCCGGCGCGCGGCGCGGACGTCACGGCGCTGGCATGGTGCACACCGTCGTCTGGCGCGTCGCCACCGAGGAGGCGCTCGACTTCTGGGAGCGGCGACTCGGCGGCGAGGGCGTCTCGACGCGGCGCACGCCCGGGCGGCTCCGCTTCGCGGACCCGGAGGGGATCGGGATCGAGCTCGCGGTCGTGGAGACCGCCGACGAGCCGCTCGTCGCGGAGTCGCCCGAGATCCCGGCCGAGCTGGCGCTCCAGGGGTTCGACGGCGTCCGCGCGTTCACCGCCGATCCCGGACGGAGCGCCGACGTGCTCCGCGAGGCGCTCGGGTTCTCGCCGCGGGAGGAGGACACGTTCGAGGTCCGCGGCGACGAGCGCGGGTCGTTCTACGCCTACGACGCTGCGCCGGCCGACCGCGGCTTCGGCGGGGCCGGCACCGTCCACCACGTCGCCTGGTCGTCGACGATGGACGAGCACGAGGCGTGGCGCGAGCGTGCGCGCCAGCACGGCCTCTCGCCGACCCCGGTGATCGACCGCTTCTACTTCCGGTCGATCTACTTCCGCGAGCCGAGCGGCGTCCTGTTCGAGATCGCGACCATGGGGCCGGGGTTCGCCACCGACGAGCCCGCCGACAGGCTCGGCGAGCGCCTCTCGCTGCCGCCGAACTTCGAGCACCTGCGCGAGCGCGTCGAGCCGCTGCTGACCCCGATCAGGAATCCGCGCGAGGAGTGGGCGCGACGGTGAGTCTCCGCGCCCTCGTCCGCGAGGCTGCCGGTGAGCCCGAGGGCGCGCTCGTCCTCTTCCACGGGCGCGGCGCCGACGAGCACGACCTCGTGCCGCTGCTCGACGTGCTCGACCCGGAGGCGCGGCTCGTCGGCTACACGCCGCGCGGCCCGCTCGCGCTCCCGCCCGGCGGCGCCCACTGGTACGTCGTCCCGCGCGTCGGCTTCCCGGATCCGCCGTCGTTCGCGCAGGGGTATGCGGCGGCCTCGGCGTGGCTGGACGCCCTGCCCGTGCCGATCGAGCGCACGGTGCTCGGCGGGTTCTCGCAGGGCGCGGTGATGAGCCTCGCACTCGGGCTCGGCAAGGGACGGCCGCGGCCGGCCGGAATCGTCGCCCTCTCCGGGTTCGTGCCGACCGTCGAGGGCTGGGAGCCGGACCTCGCGGGCGCGTTGCCGCCCGTCGCGATCGGCCACGGGACGTACGACCCGGTGATCCCGGTCGAGTTCGGCCGGCGGGCGAAGGCGATGCTCGAGGAGGCCGGAGCCGAGGTCACCTACCGCGAGTCGCCGCTGCCGCACGCGATCGACCCGCGGTTCGCACTCGAGCTCGGAGGCTGGGTCGAGCGGGCGCTGCGGCGGGCGCCGGCCGCGCGCTGACGATCAGGGCGACCGCGGCGAGGATCACCCCGCCGGCGAGGAGGGTCCTCGTCGTCACGGCCTCGTCCAGGAAGGCCCACCCGAGGAGTACGGCGACCACGGGGTTCACGTACGCGTAGGTGGCGACGAGGGAGACCCTCGCGTTGCGGAGCAGCCAGACGTAGGCGCTGAACGCCACCAGCGAGCCGAACACGACGAGGTACGCGAGCGCGAGCGCCGACCGCCACGAGGGTGCCTGCACCTGCCCGAGCTCACCGGCGACCGCGCCCGCCACGAGCAGCGCGGCGCCGCCGCAGAGCATCTGCATCCCCGCGCCCACGAGCGGCGGCACCGTCAGCCGCTGGCCGCGCGAGAGCAGCGTGCCCGTGGCCCACCCGGCGGCCGCGAGCAGCAGCACGAGCCCGCCGGCGGGGTCGATCCGATCGGAGGCCGTCGGGTCGACGAGGAAGGCGACCGCGGCGAAGCCGACCGCGACCCCTGCGGCCGCGACCCACGAGACGCGTCCGCCGAAGGCGACCCGGTCGAGCACGACCACCCACAGCGGGATCGACGCGATCACGATCGCCGCGATCCCCGACGGGACCGTCTGCTCGGCCCACGACACCCCGCCGTTGCCGATCGAGAGCATCAGCATCCCGGTGAGCGCGGCGGCGCCCCACTGGGCGCCGTCGGGGCGGGCGTCGCGGCCGCTGCCGACGAGGCGCGCCGCCGCGTACAGGATCGCGCCGGCGACCACGAACCGCGTTCCGGCCATCAGCAGCGGCGGCAGCGTCTCGATCGCGACCGCGATGCCGAGGTAGGTCGAGCCCCAGACGACGTAGACGACGGCGAGCCCGGCGACGACGAGCGCCGCGCGCCGGCGCGCTAGCGCCAAGGCCGGCCGCGGTCTCCGTCGATGCGGGAGTCGACGCCCAGGAGGACGGCGAGCGGCCCGATCAGGAGAAGGAAGGCGACGACGAGGAAGGCGCCCATGGAGCCCAGTATCGGCTCCACTTGCCGATTAGGGCAACGCGGGTATCGTTTGGGAACGATCATGGAACCTGATCGGCAACCGGCGGACGGTGGGCCCCCGTTCCCGGCGGCGCTCCAGGCGTGGCTCGGCGTCGAGCTCCGGCACCTCGCCGCGCTCCAGGCGATCGCCGACGCCGGCTCGTTCGGTCGTGCGGCGCGCCGGCTCGGGTACACGCAGTCCGCCGTGAGCCAGCAGATCGCGACGCTCGAGCGCATCGTCGGCGAGCGGCTGCTCGAGCGTCCCGGCGGCCCGAAGCCCGTGTCGCTGACGGAGGCCGGCCGGCTGCTCCTGCGCCACGCGTCGGCGATCGTCGCGCGACTCGAGGCGGCGCAGGCCGACTTCGCCGCTCTCGCCGCGGGCGAGGCGGGGGCGCTGCGCGTCGGCACGTACCAGTCGATCGGGCAGCGCGTGCTGCCGACGCTCATGCGCCGGTTCCGCAGCGCGTGGCCTCGCGTCGAGCTCCGCGTCGCCGAGATGAACACCGACCAGGAGCTCGTCCGCCTCGTCGAGCGGGGCGACCTCGACCTCACCTTCGCGGACTTCCGGCTCTGGGAGGGCCCGTTCGAGTGGCTGCACCTGCTCGACGACCCGTACGTGCTGCTCGTCCAGTCCGGGTCGCCGCTGGCGGCGCGGCGCAGCGCGCCGACGCTCGGCGAGATCGCGGAGCTGCCGCTGATCGGCTTCCGCGTCTGCCGCTCGGGCGAGCTGCTCGAGTCGCACTTCCGCTCCTCGGGGCTCCTGCCCGACTTCGTCTTCCGCTCGGACGACAACGGCACCGTGCAGGGGATGGTCGCCGCCGGTCTCGGCGTCGCGGTCGTGCCGCGGCTGACGGTCGACGGCAACGACCGGGCCACCGTCTCCATCCCGCTCGACGGGATCGTCCCGCCGCGGCGCATCGGCCTCGTGTGGCACGCCGACCGCTACCGCTCGCCGGCGGCGCGCGGGTTCGCCGAGCTCGCCCGCGAGGTGTGCGAGCAGTCCGCCGGCGAGGCGCGCGCGGCCGCGACCGGCTAGCGAGCCCCTAGCCCTGGCGCAGCTCCGGCGGACGCAGCACCGCGAACTGGTCGGTGATCGCGAGCGTGCGCGAGCGAAAGCGGAACACCGCGGCGGGGCGGCCGCCGCTCGGCCCGGGCTCGCGACGCTCGCCGGTCGTCTCCAGCAGGCCGCGCCGCACGAGCACGCGCTGGAGGTTCGTCGTCGACACGGGGTGGCCGAGCGCGGCGGCGTAGAGCTCACGCAGCTGCGAGATCGTGAACGTCTCGGGCGCGAGCGCGAAGCCCGCGTTCGTGTACGAGAGCTTCGCCCGTAGGCGCTCGCGACCCGCGAGCGCGATCGCCTCGTGGTCGAACGCCATCGCGGGGAGCGCGTCGACCGCCTGCCACGCGGTGTCCTCGGGCAGCTCGGGGTCGACGCCGGCCGGGACGAGCCCGAGGTACGCGGTCGCGAGCTCCCAGCGGCGCGGGTTCCGCTCCGGGTCGCTCCAGGTGCCGAGCTGCTCGAGGTGCGAGAGCCGACGGACGTCGACCTTCGACGCGAGGTGGCGCCGGATCGACGACTCCAGCGTCTCGCCGCGGTCGAGGTAGCCGCCGGGGAGGGCCCAGGAGTCCGCGAAGGGCTCGCGCGCCCGCTGCCAGAGCAGCACCCTGAGCCGGCCCGCCCGCACCTGGAGCACCACCGCGAGGGTCACCTGCGCGGGGCTGGTAGACTCCGCCACGAGTTTCAGACTATCAGGCGAAAACCTCGCGTCAGGCGGCGGAAATGGTGGGAGGCAGTGTCGTGAACGGGATCTGGAAGCCGGTCGTCGTCGCGCTCGTGGCCGCCGCCCTCGCGCTCGCCGGCTGCGGCGGCGACGACGAGGGAGCGGGCACGACCGCGACCGGCGGCGCGGAGACGGCGGCGGCGGGCTCCGACGTCAAGGTCGGGCTCGTCACCGACGTCGGCCAGCTCAACGACCGCGGCTTCAACCAGCTCGCGTTCGAGGGCGTGAAGCAGGCGGAGGCCGAGCTCGGAGTCGAGTACCGCGTGATCGAGTCGGCGTCCGACAGCGACTACGTGCCGAACATGGAGTCGCTCGTCGACGAGGGCTACGACCTGATCATCGGCGTCGGCTTCGCGCAGGGTGACGCCGTCGCGACCGTCGCGAAGGAGTACCCGGACACGAAGTTCGCGATCATCGACGTCGACCAGTCGTCGCTGCCGGACGCGCCCGAGAACGTCGTCGGGCTGCTGTTCCAGGAGGAGCAGGTCGGCTACCTCGCCGGCGTGCTCGCCGCGAAGGTCGCGCAGGACGAGGGCGCGAGCACGATCAGCTCGGTCGGCGGGATGAAGGAGCCGCCGGTCGACCGTTTCATCGCCGGCTACCAGGCCGGTGCGAAGGCGACCGTGCCTGAGATCACGGTCCTGAACGGCTACTCGCAGGACTGGGACGACGTCGCGAAGTGCAAGGAGGTCGCGCTCGACCAGATCGCGCGCGGGTCGAGGATCGTGTTCCAGGTGGCCGGCGGCTGCGGGCTCGGCGCCCTCGACGCGGCGAAGGAGGAGGGCGTCCACGGGATCGGCGTCGACGCCGACCAGTCCTTCCTCGGGCCGCACGTGCTGACGAGCGCGATGAAGCGGGTCGACGCGGCCGTGTTCCTCACGATCAAGGACGTCGTCGACGGCACGTGGGAGGGCGGGCGCAACGCGACGTACGGCCTCGAGCAGGACGGGGTCGCCCTCGGCGAGACGAGCGACGCCGTCGGGGACGACGCGATGCAGGCCGTCGAGGACGCCCGCGAGAAGATCACGACCGGCGAGATCGACGACATCCCGACGACCGTCTCCTGACCCGGCGCCGCACCCGTCCCGCGAGCAACTTTCGGCTAGCGTCTACGTCTCCTTTGAGCGGCATGACCCGCATCACGGCCCTCCTTCCCATGCTGCTCGCGCTCGTGCTGCTCGCGCTCGCCGGCTGCGGCATCGGCGACGACGACGAAGGCGCGCGGACGACGGCGACGACGGCCCCGTCCGTCGGCGACACCACCGGCACCGCGACGGGCGGCGAGGCGCTCCCGAAGGACGAGTTCATCGAGCGCGGAGACGCGATCTGCAGCGACCTGCAGACGCGCGCGGCCGCGCTCGGGAGGGAGGCCCAGGCGCTCGCCAACGTCTCGCTCGACGACCCGAACACGACGAAGGCAGCGGCGAGGATCTGGCACAAGCAGGTCGATCTCGTCGACGAGCTGAAGCGCCGGTTCGACGAGCTCGGGCCGGCGCCGGAAGGTCAGGAGACGACGGTCGCGAACTTCCGCGAGGACATCACGCGGGCGCTCGCGCTCGGGAAGCAGATCGCCGGGGCGCTCGACCGCGGCGACGACCCCTCCGCGCTCGTGGGCGACTACACGACGCTGATCGACCAGTCGAACGCGACCGCGGGGCTCATCGGCTTCAAGGTCTGCGGCCAGACCTAGCGCCGCCGGCCGCCGGCGGCTCCCGCCGGGCGGAGCCCGGCTCCGCCGCCGGCTGACGCCGCTGGACGGCGGGATCCTTCGGAGGGCCGTGCTTGCGCACTGTCCCTCCTCGGCTCCCTTGCCAGCGGCGCCCCGGCGACGCCAGGTCGGCCCCGGTCACCCACGGGCGAGCGCCGGCAGCCCGGCGCCCGCCCGTGCGGCGTCTAGCGGGCTCCCGCGAGCGCCGGCTCCCGGTCGCCACGCTCCGCGACCGGGACGTAGTCCCGCTCGGACGCGCCGGTGTAGAGCTGGCGCGGCCGCGCGATCTTCTGCTCCGGGTCGTCGAGGAGCTCGAGCCACTGGGCGAGCCACCCGGCCGTGCGCGGGATCGCGAACAGCACCGGGAACATCGCCACCGGGAGGCCGAGCGCCTGGTAGATCAGCCCGGAGTAGAAGTCCACGTTCGGGTACAGCTTGCGGCTGACGAAGTAGTCGTCCTCGAGCGCGATCCGCTCGAGCTCCAGCGCGATCTGGAGCAGCGGGTTGCGACCGGTGACCTCGAACACGGCGTCCGCCGTCTCCTTGATGATCTTCGCCCGCGGGTCGTAGTTCTTGTAGACCCGGTGGCCGAAGCCCATCAGCCGCCCCTCGCCCGCCTTCACGCGCTCGACGAACTCCGGCACGCGCTTGACGTCGCCGATCTCCGTGAGCATCCGCAGGACGGCCTCGTTCGCGCCGCCGTGGAGCGGCCCGTAGAGCGCGGCGGCCGCGCCGGCCATGGCGCTGTACGGGTCGACCTTGCTCGACCCGATCGAGCGCATCGCGTTGGCCGAGCAGTTCTGCTAGTGATCCGCGTGGAGCACGAACAGGACGTCGAGCGCCCGCACGAGCGCCGGGTCCGGCGTGTACGTACGGTCGCCGATCGAGAACAGCATCGCGAGGAAGTTCTCGACGAAGCCGCGCTCGTTGTCCGGGTACACGTACGGGAGCCCGCGGCTGTGGCGGTACGAGAACGCGGCGATCGTCGGCACCTTGGCGATCAGCCGGACGATCTGCTCCATCCGCGTGAACGGGTGGTCGACCTGGTTCGCCTCGGGATAGAACGTCGACAGCGCGGCGACGCTCGAGACGAACATCCCCATCGGGTGCGCGTCGTAGCGGAAGCCCTGCATCAGCTGCTTGACGTTCTCGTGCACGAACGTGTGGTGCGTGATCTCGTCCGTCCACATCGCGAGCTCCGGCTCGGCCGGCAGCTCGCCCTGGATCAGGAGGTACGCCGTCTCCAGGTAGGTGCTGCGCTCCGCCAGCTGCTCGATCGGGTACCCGCGGTAGCGCAGGATCCCCTTGTCCCCGTCGATGTAGGTGATCGACGACGAGCAGGCCGCGGTGTTCATGAAGCCGTGGTCCAGGGTCACGTGCCC
>DATHTC010000262.1:0-5834 GCA_035463735.1 Gaiellaceae bacterium
GTCGCTTCGCCACGCGACGGTGGTCCAGGACGACCGCGCGCGGCACGACTTCCCCGAGATCGAGCCGATCGGCGTCCGTGAGGCAATCTCGCGCGCGCTCGCGACGGAGTCGTGACGGAGCTCGCACGATCGCGTGCGTGCCCCTCCCGTACCGTCGGGGGATGGAGGAGGCGCACGCGGTGCTCGAGCGGCTGAGCCGAATCGACGCCCTCGAGCGCGCCGGTGCGTCCCCACGCGAGCTCCTCGGCGAGCTGCGCGAGCTCGTGCGCGAGGCCGAGGCGTGGACTGCGCTCGAGGGCGACGAGCGCGCGCAGCAGGCGGTCGACCGCTGCCGCACCTCGCTGGAGGGGAGCGTGACCGCCTCCCGGTAACGTCGCGGCGTGTCGACGCCGCCGTCGGGGTTCCGCGCCGGCGCCCGCGCGGTCCTCCCGCTGACGGTCGCGGTGCTCGCGTTCGGGCTCTCGTACGGCGTGCTCGCGCGCGCCGCCGGGATGGGGTCGGTCGCGCCCGTCGTCATGTCCGCGACCACGTTCGCCGGCTCCGCGCAGTTCGCCGTCGCATCCGTGCTGGAGGCTTCCGGGGGCATCGCGGCCGCCGTCGCCGCGGGGCTCCTGCTGAACGCCCGGTACGCGCCGATGTCGATCGCCGCGGCGCCCGGGTTCCGCGGGTCGTGGCCGCGGCGGCTGCTCGGCTCGCAGCTCATCGTCGACGAGTCGTGGGCGCTCGCGGCGCGCGGAGGCGGCCGCTTCGACGTCCCGTTCCTGCTCGGCGCGGGGATCGTCCTCTACCCGACGTGGGTCGGGTCGACGGTGATCGGCGTGCTCGCGGGCGACCTCGTCGGCGACCCGGCGCGCCTCGGCCTGGACGCCGCCTTCCCCGCGCTCTTCCTCGCGCTGCTCGTGCCGATGCTGCGGACACGGACGGCGCTCCTGGCCGCGCTCCTCGGGGGTGCGATCGCCCTCGTGCTGATCCCCTTCGCCGCGCCGGGGGTGCCGATCGTGGCGGCGGCCGCCGCCTGTGTCGTGGGGCTGCGTCGGTGAGCGACGTCTGGACGGCCGTCGTCCTCGTGGGCGCCGGCACGGTCGCCCTGAAGGCGGCGGGACCGGTGCTCCTCGGCGGCGCCACGCTGCCGACGCGGCTGGGCGGCGTCGTCGAGGCGCTCGCGCCCGCGGTGCTGGCCGCGCTCGTGGTGACGCAGGCGGTCGGGGGCGACCGGGAGCTCGTCCTCGACGAGCGCCTCGCGGGGCTGGCCGCCGCCCTGATCGCGATCCGGCTGCGCGCGCCGATCCTCGTGACGGTGGCGATCGCCGCCGCGGTGACGGCGACCCTGCGCGCGCTCGCGTGAGCAGCCGTCGCCATAGCCACCGTCCCCACCCTCCTTTAGGCTCGACTGCGTGCTGGCCCACTGGGACGACGTCGAGCCGTGGCGACGCGACCAGGGCCATCTGCGGGGTCTCTGGCGGGACCTCGGCCGCGCCGCCGGCTCGGTCACCGTCGGGCTGAGGCGCATCGAGGTCGATCCCGGCGCCTGGTCGACGCCGGCGCACGTGCACGGGCGGGAGGAGGAGATCTTCTACGTGCTCGGCGGCTCCGGCCTCTCCTGGCAGGACGGGACCACGCACGAGGTCGGGGCCGGCGACTGCCTCGTCCACCTCGCCAACCGCGAGGCGCACACCCTCCACGCCGGCGACGAAGGTCTCGACGTCCTCGCCTTCGGCCAGCGCGCGGGCGACGAGGCCGCGTACCTGCCGCGCGCGGGCGTCCTCTGGCTCGCCAACCACTACGTCCTCGCCGGCCCCGCCGACCGCAGGCCGTGGCAGTTCGAGGCCGACGCCGGCCCGCCGCCGCTCCCGGCGGAGCCGAGCCCGCGGCCGCCGACCATCGTCCGCGTCGCCGACGTGGAGCCGGACGACGCCGCCGGCGACCCGCCGGGGTACGAGAGCGAATGGCGCCGGCCCGCGGGCGCGGCGGGCTCGCAGCGGACCGGCCTGAGCCACATCCGGCTCGAGCCGGGCGCGCTCAGCTGCCCGCACCACTGCCACGGCGCCGAGGAGGAGCTCTTCGTCATGCTCGAGGGCGACGGCACGCTCGAGCTGCTCCCGGCGCTGCGCGAGGAGGAGCCCGAGCAGCGCGAGGTGCCCGTCCGGGCCGGCCACGTCGTCTCGCGCCCCGCCGGTACGCGGGTGGCCCACGCCTTTCGCGCCGGGCCGGGCGGCCTCACCCTCCTCGCCTACGGCACGCGCGAGCCGAACGACGTCGCCTACTACCCGCGCTCGAACAAGGTCTACCTCCGCGGCGTCGGCCTGATGACGCGCGCAGAGCCGCTCGACTACTGGGATGGCGAGGCGGGGGAGCGAGAGAGGACTCCGCTACCGTGACCCGAATGAGGACGGCCTATGGCGTTCTCCCGCTTGCTGCCGCGACCGCACGTGCGCCGGCAGAACTCGAAAGGACCTGCCACGGCTAGGGTCATCGCGCTCGCGAACCAGAAGGGCGGCGTGGCGAAGACGACCACGACGCTCAACCTCGCCGTCGCCCTGAAGGAGAAGGGCAACCGCGTGCTCGTCGTCGACCTGGACCCCCAGGGGAACCTGACCATGAGCCAGGGGATGAACCCGGACGAGATCGAGAAGTCGATGTTCGACGTGCTCGTCCACCGGATCCCGATCCAGGACGTGATCGTGAACGCCGAGATCGACATCGCCGTCTCCTCGATCGACCTCGCCGGCGCCGAGCTGGCGCTGAGCTCGATGATCGGGCGCGAGCGCGCGCTCGAGAAGGCGCTGGCGCCGGTGCGGGAGGGCTACGACTTCGTGCTCATGGACACCCCGCCCTCGCTCGGGCTGCTCACGATCAACGCGCTCGTCGCCGCCGACGGCGTGATCGTCCCCGTGCAGTGCGAGTACCTCTCGCTGCGCGGGCTCGTCCAGCTGCAGAACACGTTGGAGATGATCCGGGAGAACCTGAACCCGCGAGTCGAGATCCAGGGGATCCTCCCGACGATGTTCGACCGTCGCACGCTGCACTCGCGCGAGGCGGTCGAGATTCTCCAGGAGAACTTCGGCAAGCTCGTCTTCAACACCCGGATCCGGAAGACCGTCCGCTACGCCGAGGCCCCCGTGAAGGGGCAGTCGGTGCTGGCGTACGACCCGTCGAGCGAGGCCGCGGCGATGTACCGCGACCTGGCGAAGGAGGTGCTCAATGGCGCGAAAGCGCGCCAGCATGCGTGAGGGCCCGCTCGCGGAGCTCTTCCGTGCGACAGAGGCCGCGCAGCGGCAGGCGGAGCGCGCCGACGAGGCTGCGCCCGCGACCGAGAGCCAGGAACCGCCCGAGGCGACGGTCGAGCACGTTCCGACGTTCCCCGAGCTCGGCATCGACGAGCCCGGTCCGCCCGTTCCCGAGCCGCCCGCGCCGGAGCCGGTGCCCGAGCCGCTGCCTGAGCCTGGTCCGCCGGCGCCGATGCCGCCCGAGCCGCCGCCGGCCGCGCGCTACTACGAGCCCGTCCCGCTTCCCGAGCCCGCGCCGCAGCTCTACCGCGCGCAAGGCGGCGAGGACGCGGCGTACCTGGCCGTGATCCGCGTCGTCGGCGTCGGCGGCGCCGGCCTGAACGCGATCAACCGGATGATCGACGCCGGCGTCTCGCAGGTCGAGTTCGTCGCCGTCAACACCGACCTCCAGCAGCTCGGGATGAGCGACGCGCCGGTGAAGATCCACATCGGTCGCGAGCTCACGCGCGGCCTCGGCTCCGGCGCGGACCCGCAGGTCGGCTTCCACGCCGCCGAGACGAGCCACGACCAGATCAAGCAGGCGCTCCGCGGCTCCGACATGGTCTACGTCACCGCCGGCGAGGGCGGGGGCACCGGCTCGGGCGCCGCGCCCGTCGTCGCCCGCATCGCCCGCGAGGTGGGCGCGCTCGCCGTGGGGATCGTGACGATGCCGGTCCGCTTCGAGGGCACGCGCCGCCGCGTCGCCGCCGAGCAGGGCGTCGAGGCGCTCCGCGACGCGTGCGACACCCTGATCGTGATCCCGAACGACCGCCTGCTCGAGGTGCTCGACCGGTCGACCTCGATGCTCGACGCGTTCCGCGTCGCCGACGACGTCCTCCGCCAGGGCGTCCAGGGCATCACCGACCTGATCACGATGCCCGGGCTGATCAACCTCGACTTCGCCGACGTGCGGACGGTGATGAAGGACGCCGGCTCGGCGCTGATGGGCATCGGCTTCTCCTCGGGTGGCGAGGGGCGCGCGCGAGAGGCCGCCGAGCGCGCGCTCCGCTCGCCGCTGATCGAGACGGAGATCGTCGGCGCCCGCGGCATCCTGCTCTCGATCGCGGGCGGCGACGACCTCTCGCTGATCGAGGTGAACGAGGCCGCCGAGGCGATCCGCTCGGCTGCGACCGACGACACCAACATCATCTTCGGCGCGACCATCGACGAGCGGCTGACCGGACAGGTCTGGGTGACGGTCGTCGCGACGGGCCTCGGCGGGCGTCGCGAGCGTCACCGCCGGCCCGCGTTCGCGCCGGCGGGCGAGCCCGCGACGCGCCGCGAGGACGTGCTCGAGCCGCCGAGCTTCCTGCGCGACTGACCTCGGGGCTCGAGCGTCTCCGCGGCGGCCGCGAGGCCGAGGTCTTCGCGTGGGCGGAGGGACGCGTCGTGCGCCTCGCGCGCGAGCCGTCGCGGGCGGCGGCGGTGGAGCGGCGCGTGGCTCCCGCGGTACCAGGTTCGTACCAGGTTCGAACCTCGTACCGCTGCCTTCCGTCGGCTGCGCACCGGCTGCTGCCGTAGACTCGGCACGCCGGCGGCACCGCGACCGGCTCCTCCAGGCGTCAGGAGGTCTGTGGCAGAAGGTGTGCGCGGCGACGCGGGGAAGTCGCCGCATCCGCTAACCGAGCGCGAGCTGGCCGTCCTCCGGCTCGTCGCGCAAGCGCGCACGGACGCCGAGGTCGCGGCGATCATCGGCGTCTCCGAGCGGACGGTCTCGATCCACCGCGCCCGGATCCTCACGAAGCTCGGCGTGTCGACGCGCGCGGAGGCGGTCGAGTGGGCACGCGCCAACGGCCTGCTCGGCGGCGCCGACGCGCCGGAGTAGCGGCGTCGCGCCACGGCCGCATCCCCCTTTCGGGGGTTTGACTTCCGTCAGAGAGCGGTTACGGTTGCGAGATCGATCGAGGGCCTTTTGCGGCGGGCACCTCGGGATTCGTTGCCGTGACCGATCGCCTGCAGCCGCCGCAACCCGTCAACGTGCTTCCCGCTCCGCTGGTCTGCCTGGAGTGCGGACGGCAGGCCGACAAGCAGGCCCGCGGCTGGCGCGCCCTGATCGGCGGGGGCTACGAGGGCGAGCCGCGTGAGGTCGGCGTCTACTGCCCTCGGTGCGCCGCCCGCGAGTTCGGCGACCCGTAGCGCGCCCGCTGAGCTAGGCTCTCCTTGGGGCGCGCGGGACCCCGCGTCACGGCGGCCAGGCACGGAGTTATCTGTGGTCTGCGCGCCTCTTGTCGGCTTCGAGAGCCGCGAGCCGGCCCTACGCGAAGGAGATCGTGAGCGCGCCCACGAGCGCGATCCCCGCGCCCGTGCCCGCGTAGCGCAGCGCCGGCACGCGCACCTGCGGCTTCGCGACGACGAGCAGCCCGGCCGCGCCCGCCGAGATGCTGACCAGCGTCTCGACGGCGTGGAACGCGAGCCCGACGGCGAGCGCGTCGCCGAAGCCGACCCCCACCAGCGACAGCGCCACGGCGACCGCGCCGCTCGAGACGCCGACGTTCCCGGGCGTCGACGGCACCGCCGCCGCGAGCGACAGCGCCGGAATCATCACCAGGCCCGCCACGAGCGGCCGCT
>DATHTC010000263.1:0-2194 GCA_035463735.1 Gaiellaceae bacterium
GAGTTCCCGGCGCGGTTCACGCTCGTCGCGGCCGCCAACCCGTGTCCGTGCGGGTACGAGGGTGACGCCAAGCGACGCTGCCACTGCCGTCCGGACCGCGTCGAGACGTATCGGCAGAAGCTCTCGGGACCGCTGATCGATCGGATCGACATCCGCCTGCACGTCCCGCGGCTGTCGAAGGCCGAGCTCCTCGGGGGCGCCGCGGGGGAGCCGTCCTCGGCGGTGCGCGAGCGTGTCGAGCAGGCGCGAGCGCGCCAGCGTGCGCGGTCGGCCACGCTCGGGTTCACGTGCAACGGGCAGCTGCCGGGTCCGCTCGCTCGGCGTCTCGTGTCGCTGTCCCCCGAAGGCCGCGACGCGCTCGCCGGCGCCGTTGAGACGCTCGCGCTCACCGGACGGGGGTTCGACCGCGCGATGAAGGTCGCGCGCACGATCGCGGACCTCGGCGGGTCCGAGCGTGTTCGCGCCGAGCACGTGCACGAGGCGCTGTCGTATCGCATCGACCTATCGGACGGCAGCCTGGCGCGTACGGGCTGATATGCGGACGCGCTTCGCGGACGGCGTGGACGGCTGGCCGCCCGGCTACGCCGACGGCGACGAGAACCTTCGCGCGCTGCTCGTCATCGCGGCACTCCGCGGCATCGACGCGAACGGGCTGCTCACGCTCGCGACGCGGGAGGGGACCGCCGCGGCCAGCCTCGACGTGATCCGCTCGGGCGGAGCGGGGAGCGAGGCCGACCAGAACCACGCGCGGATCCTCGACCCGGACGCGATCCTCGAGCGGATCGTGCAGGTCGGCGCGAGGTTCATCGCCGTCGGCTCGCCCGAGTACCCGGCGCAGCTCGAGCACCTGCGCGACCCGCCTCCGGCGCTGTTCGTGCGCGGACGTCCCCTGCCCGACGTCGCGTCGGCCGTCGGCGTCGTCGGCTCGAGGAAGTGCACCGATCTCGGTCGCGAGCTGGCGCGCGAGCTCGGACGAGGCCTGGCGTCTGCCGGCGTCTGCGTCGTGAGTGGCGCGGCTCGCGGGATCGACGCCGCGTCCCACGAAGGAGCGCTCGCCGTGGGCGGGCATACCGTCGCGGTCATGGCTTGCGGGATCGACGAGGTCTATCCGCCGGGCAGCCGCCCTCTCGTGGCGCGGATCCTCCAGACGGGGACCGTCGTGACCGAGTACGCGCCGGGCGTGCCGGCCGAGCCGTTCCGGTTCCCGACGCGCAACCGGATCGTCGCGGCGCTCGGTCGCGCGGTCGTCGTGGTCGAAGGGGCCGAACGCAGCGGCACGCTGTCCTCTGCGCGACACGCGCTCGAGATCGGGCGTGAGGTGTTCGCCATCCCCGGCTCGGTGGCAACGCCGACGTCGTTCACGCCCAACGCGCTGATCAGAGACGGCGCGATGCTGATCCGTGGCCTCGACGACCTGCTCGCCGATCTCGGGCTCGAAGGGGGCAGCGGTCAGCGCGTCCTGCCGGTCGACCTCACGCTCGCAGAGCGCGCGGCGCTCGACGCCGTGATCGGTCCGGTGCTGCCGGACCGCGTCGCGCACGAGCTGCGCGTGTCCGTGCCGGAGGCCCTCGGGCTGCTCATGCGTCTCGAGATGCGCGGACTCGTGCGGAGCGTCGGCGGACGTTTCGAGCGCCGGCTCGCCGGCTCGGGACGTCAGTCCGACCCGGCCCCCTCGCCGATGTAGACGCCGACGTCGCTGCCGAGGACGACGGCCTCGCCCGGTGTCGGGTCCGGCGGGTGGGTCGGTCGGGATCTTCGGGCCCGTCGTCTATCCCGCGTGAGGCGCGGTCAGCCCAGCCTGCGCAGGACCCGCGGGATCCCTCCCGGCGTGACGAGCCTCACCCCGAATCCGTCCCGTTGCAGCAGGCTCGACGCGATCGACGAGCGGTGACCCGTTGCGCACGCAACGGTCAGCTCGCGGTCGCGCGGGATCTGGGTGATCCGCTCCGCGAGGTAGCCGACGAACACGTGCGTGCTGCCTTCGAGATGTCCCGCATCCCACTCCGACGACTGCCGCACATCGAGCACGGCGTCCGCCCGGGCACCGGCGCGGAGCTCCCGCGCGAGGTCGTCCGCCGACAGCGTGTCGTACCTCGCGATCGTGCGTCCGGCCGCGACCCACGCCTGGATGCCGCCCGCGAGGTAGCCCACGACGTGCTCACGTCCGATCCGGAACAGCTGTGTCGCGGCCTCG
>DATHTC010000264.1:0-10244 GCA_035463735.1 Gaiellaceae bacterium
CCGGCCGACAACGAGGAGGTTCACGACACGTGGAGGACGCCGAGATGATCGCGGAGCACCCTCTCCCGGACGATCTGGTCGAGCTGATCGCCCAGCGCTTCCGGGCGCTGGCCGAGCCGACGCGGATCAAGCTGCTCGACAGGCTCCGCGGCGGCGAGGCGAGTGTTCTCGAGCTGACGGAGCTCACCGGCTCCTCGCAGCAGAACGTCTCGAAGCACCTCGGCGTCCTCCACCAGGCGGGAATCGTCGGCCGGCGCCGGCGCGGGAACTTCGTCCTCTACTCGATCGTCGACGAGGGCGTCTTCGACCTCTGCGAGGACGTCTGCGGCAGCCTGCGCAGGCAGCTCGAGTTGCTCGGGCGGGTCGTCGGCGTCGCGGGGGACTGACCGGTGCTCGAGCTCTTCCAGACCGAGTGGTGCCCCGCCTCGCGGCGCGTGCGCCAGAAGCTGACCGAGCTCGGCGTCGACTACGTCCTCCGCCAGGTGCCCGCAGACCCGGCGAAGCGGCAGACGCTCGAGGAGGCGACCGGCGCGACCTCGGTGCCCGTGCTCGTGCTCGACGACGGCACGCCGCTCGTCGGCGAGGAACGGATCATGGCGTACCTCGGCGAGCACTTCGTCGAGGCCACGGGCGCCTGGGCACACCGTGCGCGCGCCGAGAAGGCGCGCCGTCGCTACCTCCAGGAGGAATGCGAATGCAAGCAGCTGGCTACACGCTGAGCGAGATCACGCCGCTTCCGTTCGAGGCGGCGGTCGAGCGAGTTCGGACGGAGCTCGCCGGCGAGGGGTTCGGAGTGCTCTGCGAGATCGACGTCCAGGCGACGCTGCGCGAGAAGCTCGCGGAGGAGATCGAGCCGTACCTGATCCTCGGCGCCTGCAACCCGCCCTACGCGCACCGCGCGCTGCAGGCGGAGCCCGACCTCGGCGCGCTCCTCCCCTGCAACGTCGTCGTCTACGAGCAGGGCGGCACGACCCACGTGTCCGCGGTCGACCCCGTGGCGATGCTCGGCATCGTCGGCAACCCCGAGCTCGACCCGATCGCGCAGGAGATCCGCGTGCGCGTCGAGCGGGCGGTCGAGCAGGTCTGGGAGGCGTAGCGACGATGTTCTTCCGCCAGGTGCTCCACCCCGACCTCGGCTGCGCCTCGTACGTGATCGCCGACGGCGGCGTCGCGGCCGTCGTCGACCCCAAGTGGGAGATCGAGGACTACCTCGCGCTCGCGGACGAGCACGGCTTCGAGATCCGGCACGTCCTGGAGACGCACAACCACGCCGACCATGTCTCCGGCCGGGGCAGGCTCGCCGCCGCGACCGGCGCCACGATCCACGTCCCCCCCACGCCCGGCGTCGAGTACCCGCACGAGACGCTCGCCGACGGCGAGGCGCTCGAGCTCGGCTCGGTGCGGATCGAGGCGCTCGCCACCCCGGGCCACCGCCCGGAGCACGTCGCCTACCTCGTCACCGACCGGAGTCGCGGCGAGGAGCCGTACGCGGTGCTGACGGGCGACTCGCTGTTCGTGGGGGACGTCGCGCGGCCCGATCTCGCCGTCGAGGCCGAGGAGGGCGCGCGGGACCTCTTCCGCTCGCTGCACCGCCTGCTCGAGCTGCCGGACCACGTCCAGGTCTTCCCCGGGCACATCGGCGGCTCGCTGTGCGGCGGCGCCGGGATGAGCGAGGCCCCCGGGTCGACCATCGGCTTCGAGCGGCGCCTCAACGCGCTGCTCGGCGTCGCCGACGAGGACGAGTTCGTGCGCCGAGCCACCGCGGACCTCGGCGAGCAGCCGCCGAACTTCCGGCGGATCGTCGAGCTCAACCGCGGGCCGCTCCTGACGGAGGCGGCGCCGGCCGGGCGGCTGGAGCCGGCGCGCGTCGACGCGCTCCTCCGTGACGGCGTCACGCTGGTGGACGGCCGCGCGCCGCGCGAGTGGGCCGCCGCGCACGTCCCGGGCTCCGTGAGCGTCACGGCCGTGCGGGCGACGGTGGGAACGCGCGCCGCGGCCGCGGTCGACCCAGCCTCGCCCGTCGTCGTCACGGCGACGTCCGAAGGCGACGCGGCGCGGATGGTGCGCCTGCTCGAGGCGGTCGGCTTTCGCGACGTCCGCGGGATCGTGGCCGGCGGCGTCGAGGCCTGGCGCGAGGCCGGCCTCCCGCTCGCCGCCGTCGAGTCCATCGACCCGCAGGCGCTCGCCGAGCGCCTGCGCCGCGGCGAGGTCTCGCTCCTCGACGTCCGCGACCCCGACGAGTGGCGGAGCGGCCACGTCGAGGGCTCGCTGCACGTCCCCGCGGGCGAGCTCCCGGCGAAGCTCGAGCGCGTGCGCTCGGAGGTCGACGGGCTCCCGCTGGCCGTCGCCTGCGCTGCCGGCAACCGGTCGGCCGTCGCCGTCTCGCTGCTGGAGCGCGCCGGGTTCGACCGGCTCGTGCACGTCGGCGACGGCGGCGTGAGCGACCTCGCCGACCACGACATCGACCTGACCAAGGAGGACGCATCGCAGTGACAACCCATCCGACTCCCGACATCGCGGCGACGGAGGCGCGGGCGCTGCTCGCCACCGGCGACGCCGTCGCGCTCGACGTCCGCGAGCCGTACGAGTGGCACTCGGGCCGGATCGCCGGGGCGCTGCACATCCCGCTCGACGAGCTCGGGCGGCGGCTGCACGAGCTCCCGGCGGGGAAGCGCGTGGTGGCCGTCTGCCGCAGCGGCAACCGCAGCGCCGCGGTCACGAGGGCGCTGCGGCAGCGCGGCTACGACGTGCTGAACCTCGCCGGCGGGCTGCTCGCCTGGGACTCGCACGGCCTGCCGCTCGAGCCCGCGCACGGACGGGTGGCCTGATGGGGCTCCTGTCTTCCCTGTTTCCGCCGTCGGTGTCCGCAGAGGCCGCGGCCGAGGCGGTGCGGGACGGCCACCGGGCCGTCCTCGACGTCCGCGAGCGGCGCGAGTGGGACGCGGGGCGCATCGCCGGCGCGACGCACGTCCCGCTGGCCGACCTCGACGCGCGGGCGCGCGAGCTCGCGCGGGAGCGGCAGTTCGTCGCCGTGTGCCGGAGCGGCGTGCGCAGCGCGCGCGCGACGGCGCGCCTTCGCCGCGACGGCTACGACGTCGTCAACCTCAAGGGAGGCCTGCGCGCGTGGGAGCGGGCGGGCCTCCCGCTCGAGCCGCGGAACGGCCGGGTCGCCTGACCGCCGGGGACTGCCGGGCGTCACTCGACGCCCGGCGGCCTCCGCGCCGCCCACGGCCGCGCCTCCTCGAGCTGCGCCGACAGCCGGATCAGCGTCGCCTCCCCGCCCGCGGGGCCGATCAGCTGCACGCCGAGCGGCAGGCCCTCGTCGCTCCACGAGAGCGGCACGGACGCGGCCGGCAGGCCCGCGACGTTGACGGCGGGCGTGAACGGCGTGAAGTCGGCGGCGCGCGCGAACTGCTCCCACGGGTCCTCCGGCGCCCGGACCCATTCGACCGGCACCGGCGGCTGCGCCAGGGTCGGCGTGAGCACCACGTCGGCGCTCGCACAGAAGCTCGCGAACGCGCGCGCGTAGAGCTGCAGCCGAGCCAGGGCGCCGACGTACTCCGCGCTGCTCGTGGCCCGGGCCCGCTCGACGAACGCGGCGTTCAGCGGCTCGAGCTGCGACGCCTCGACGGGGTAGAGCGCAGGGATCGTCTGCCAGACGACCGCGAACAGCCCGATCAGCTCCTCGCTCCGCCACGGCGGCGTCGCCTCCTCCACCTCGTGCCCGAGCTCCTCCAGCAGCGCGGCGGCGTCGCGCGCGGCGGCGACGCAAGCGGGATCGACCGGCGCAGGGTGCGGCGGCTCGACGGCGACGACGACGCGCAGCCGCCCCGGCGCCGCTCCGACCTCGTCCGCGAACGGCCGCTCGGGCGGGGCGGCGAGGTAGGGGTCGCCCGGCTCCGGGCCGGCGACGACGTCGAGGAACGCCGCCGCGTCGGCGACCGTCCGCGCCAGCGAGCCGCTGACGCCGAGCCCGTAGACGTCGCCGAACGGCGCCGGCGAGATCCGGCCGCGCGACGGCTTCAGCCCGAACAGCCCGCAGCACGAGGCCGGGATCCGGATCGAGCCCCCGCCGTCCGACCCGTGCGCGAGCGGAGCCAGCCCGGCCGCGACGGCAACCGCGGCGCCGCCGCTCGACCCGCCGGGCGTCCGTGAGCGGTCCCACGGGTTGCGGCACACGCCGTTCAGCTCCGACTCCGTTACCGCCGTCGACCCGAACTCGGGCGTGTTCGTCTTCCCGAGGATCACGAACCCCGCCGCGCGCAGCCGGCGCACGACCTCGACGTCCCGCGCAGGCACGTTGGCGGCGAAGCCGCGGCACGAGAACGTCGTGCGGATCCCGGCCGTCTCCGTCAGGTCCTTGATCGGCAGCGGCACGCCGGAGAACGGCCCCGGTCGAGGAGACGCGGCCTCGGCCCGCGCCTCGTCGGCGCAGACGGTCACGTACGCGTTCAGCCCGGGGTCGAGCCGCTCGATCCGCTCGAGGTAGGTCTCGACGAGCTCCACCGGCGACACCTCGCGCTCGCGGACGAGCCGAGCCTGCTCGGTTGCGGGGCGGAACGCCAGGTCGACGGCGGACAGTGGCGCGGGCCTACGTCGTGCCGTCGCCGTCCGCGACGACCTCGAACTCGTCGACGCTGACGACGTCGCCGCCGAGCGAGGCCGCCGCCTCGCTGCGGAGCCGACTCGCGACGACGCGGCTCTCCGCCATCGCCGCCCGGTCCTCCCAGAGCGTGATCGTGACGGTGCGGCCACCCTCGGTCGCGAGCAGGACGTACGCGTCCACGAGGCCGCGGCACTCGCGGATCCGCGCGACGGCCTCGCGGAAGGCCGCGCGGGCGGCACCCTCCCGCCCCTCGGGGACGTCGTAGGTGGCGAGGCGCGCGAACACGTGGGCCGCAGCCTACGCCGCCGCGCCGGGCGGGGCTACGCGAGCGGCTCGAAGCGGGCGGTGAAGTGCCGCAGCGTCGGCGGCTCGAACGTCATCCGGTAGCCGCGGAGGTCCGGCGCACGCTCGACCACCCGCGCGCAGACCTCGATCACGTAGTCGACGTGGCTCTGCGTGTACGTCCGCCGCGGGATCGCGAGCCGGACGAGGTCCATCGCCGCCGGCGACTCGCTGCCGTCGGGTGCGCGGCCGAACATCACGGTGCCGATCTCGACCGCACGGATGCCGCCGGCGACGTAGAGCTCGACCGCCACCGCCTGCCCCGGGTACTCGAGCGGCGGCACGTGCGGGAGGAGCGCCCGCGCGTCGATGTACACCGCGTGGCCGCCGAACGGCTGCACCACCGGCATCCCGGCACGCGCCAGGCCCTCGCCGAGGTAGGCGGTCGAGCGCACGCGGTAGCGCAGGTAGTCGTGGTCGACCGCCTCCTTCAGCCCCTGCGCGATCGCCTCGAGGTCGCGTCCGGCGAGACCGCCGTAGGTCGGAAAGCCCTCCGTGAGGATCTCGAGGTTGCGGCACCGCTCCGCGAGCTCGTCGTCGTCCAGCGCCAGCCAGCCGCCGATGTTCGCGAGCGGGTCCTTCTTCGCGCTCATCGTCATCCCGTCGGCGAGCGAGGCGACCTCGCGCACGATCTCGCTCACCGTGCGGTCGCCCTGGCCCGGCTCGCGCTCCCGGATGAACCACGCGTTCTCGGCGAAGCGGCACGCGTCGAGGAAGAGCGGCACGCCGTGGCGGTCGCAGAGCGCGCGCACGCCGCGCAGGTTCTCGAGCGAGACCGGCTGCCCACCGCCGGAGTTGTTCGTGATCGTGACGAAGACCGCCGGGACGCTGCCGCTCCGCTCGGCGAGGAAGTCGTCGAGCGCGTCGAGGTCGACGTTGCCCTTGAACGGGTGCCGAGAGTCGGGGTCGTGCGCCTCCGGGATCACGAGGTCGACCGCCTCCGCCCCCGTGAACTCGATGTTGGCCCGTGTGGTGTCGAAGTGCGTGTTGTTCGGGATCGCCTTGCCGGGGCCGCCGATCACGCTGAACAGGATCTTCTCGGCGGCCCGGCCCTGGTGCGTGGGAATCACGTGGCGGAACGGGAACAGCTCCTGCACGGCGGCGAGGAACGTGAACCAGGACGGCGAGCCGGCGTAGCTCTCGTCGCCGTGCTGCACCGCAGCCCACTGGTCGCGCGACATCGCGCCTGTCCCCGAGTCGGTGAGCAGGTCGATCAGGACGTCGGCCGCGTGCAGTCCGAAGACGTTGTAGTCGGCCGCCTCGATCGCGGCGCGCCGCTCCTCCTCCGTCGTCATCCGCAGCGGCTCGACCGAGTGGATCCGGAACGGCTCGATGATCGTTCGGAAGCTCATGCCGGCGACGCTAGGCGCGGAGGCGTGGCCGTGGCATCCGCGCCGACCCGGATGCCTCGACTACCGCGAGAGGAGCGAGCCGAGCCGCTCGATCCCCTCGTCGATGCGGGCGTCGTCGACGAGGCTGAACGAGAGGCGGACCGCGTCGCCGCCGCGGCCGTCGGCGTAGAACAGCGTCCCCGGCACGACCCCGACGCCGGCCTCGCCCGCGCGCCGCGCCAGGTCGACGGCGGCCGTGCCCCTTGGCAGCGTCAGCCACGAGAAGAAGCCGCCGCGCGGCCTCGTCCAGCGCGCGCCAGCCGGCAGCGATCGCTCGAGCGCCGCGAGCATCGTCTCCGCCTTGCGGCGGTACAGCGCCCGCGAGCGCGCGAGCTGCTCGTCGACCCAGCCGCGCCGCACCGACTCCTCGAACAGGCGCTGCCCGAGCGCGCCCGCGCACTGGTCGGTCGTCTGTTTCGCGGCCACGAGCTGCGCGACGACCTCCGCGGGGCCGGCGGCCCAGCCGAGGCGAACGCCGGGGAAGAACGTCTTCGAGGTCGTGCCCGCCTGCACGACGACGTCGGGGGCGAGGCTCCAGAGGCTCGGCGGCTCCTCGCCCGAGAACCCCAGCTCGCGGTAGGCGACGTCCTCGACGACCAGGAAGCCGTGCCGCCGCGCGAGCTCGACGAGCGGCGCCCGCCGCTCGGCGGCGAGGCTGACGCCGGCGGGGTTCTGGTGGTCGGGGATGGTGTAGACGAGCTTCGGGCGCAGGCCCCCGAGGAGGAGCCGCTCCAGCTCGTCGACGTCGAGCCCGTCCGCGTCGAGCGGGACCGCGACCAGCTCCGCCTCGAAGCCGCGGAAGGCCTGGATCGCGCCGAGGTACGTCGGCGCCTCGACCACGACGAGGTCGCCCGGGTCGAGGAACGCCTTGCCGACCAGCTCGAGCGCCTCGATCGCGCCGCTCGTCAGCAGCAGCTCGCCCTCCGCGGGCCGCCGCCCCTGCAGCGCCTCGAGGCGGCCGGCGAGGGCGTCCAGCGGCCCGGCCAGCCCCCGCGTCGGCGCGTACTGGAAGGCGCTCGCCTCGCCCGCGCCGGCGAACTCCGCGAGCAGCGCGGCGACGCGCTCGCGCGGGAAGGTCTCCGGGTCCGGGAAGCCGCCCGCGAACGAGATCACTTCCGGCCGTCCGAGCAGCGCGAGCACCGACGCGATCCCGTCGCCGACCTCGCCGCGCGTGCGGGCGGCGAAGAGCTCCTCCCACTGCCGCGTCCCGGGCGTCACCGCCACGCCGAGAACCCTAGCGCGGCTCCGGGCCGCCGACGGCGCCGCGCGGTGCCTCCCGCCGCGCACGCGGGATCGCCGAGAGCGTCCAGCCGACGGCGAAGCAGCACACGAGCAGCACGCGCACCACCCCGCTCCACGAGCTCGTCCACACCGCGGTCGCGAGGAGCCACGGCAGGAAGGCGATCCAGAGGACGCCCTCGACGAGCAGCGGCAGCCCACGGATCCAGCTCCAGAGCCCGTCGAGACGATCGGCGGCGAGGAGCACGAGGAAGACGCCCCACATCGCGACCATCCAGACGAACCAGATCGTCGCGCTCAGCGGCCGCGAGCCCGCGCGGACCGGGGTGGCGACGTGCGTCATGCATGCGGTATCGCCCGTCGGGGCCGGCGCGACATCCGCAGTCCGCCGCGAGCTGCGGCGGGCCGACTACCGAGGGAGCCTAGCCCGCGAGCGCCCCCGCGAACACCTGCCATGCGAGCACGCTCTTCGCCACGAGGCTGAGCACGAGGTAGCCGCGCTCGCCGAAGCGGTAGTCCCGCCACGGCCCGACGCGGAGGTACTGGAGCGCCATGTTCGCGGCGAAGCTGAAGAAGAGCACGAACAGCGAGACGAAGATCGCGATCACGAACCCGGGCACGTCCGCCTCGGCCTCGGCGTGGCCGAGCTGCACCGCGATCGCGATCCACGGCACCGCCCCCACGATCGACCCGTAGACGAACGGGCGCCAGTCGACCGGCTCGCCCGGGCGGTTCACGCGCTCCATCACGAGCCCGAACAGGATCATCGCCGCGTTCGCGCCGAAGAGCGCGATCAGCGCCGTGACGTCACGGATGCCCGTGAGCATCGCGATCAGCACGACCATCAGCGAGGCGCTGAGCGAGTACTCCCACCAGCGGGCCGGGTTCATCTCGGCCGCGAGGTTGCGCTCGTACCAGTCGACGACCCGGGGCGCGGCCATCAGTCCGTGATCGATCGCGGCCAGGAACAGGAAGGCGGCCACGGCGGGGCCGAACGGGAGGTCGTACAGCGTGTCGGACTGCAGGCTGCCCGTCGCCGGCGGCCCGTCGATGAAGCTCCAGGTGATCGGGATCGTCGCGTCGCTCGCGAGCAGGAGGATGGCGACGCCCTGCGCGGCGTGCGCGAGCGCGAGCAGGAGGTTCCACGTCCGCAGCGTCATGCGTGTGCTCCTTCCGATCGGCCGGCGAAGGTCGGCGACGACTTCCTTCTAACCGGTCTGCGCGGGGATTGCCCCCGGACGCCCAGACATCTTAGACAACACATGGACATCCTAGGCGCCGCGTGCTTCCCCGGACGCCGCGGGCACGGTCGGCAGCGGCGAGCCGTGCTGCTCGTCCGACTGCGGCAGGAGCGCGGCGACCGCACGGGCGAGTCGTGCCGCCGCGTCGGCGTAGTCGTCCGAGGGCCCGAACCGCAGCGGCGGGCCGAAGCGAACCGTGACCGGGCCCCGGCGCGGCCAGCGTCTGCCCTTCGGCAGGAGCGCGTGCGTTCCCGCGACGGCCACCGGCACGACCGGCACCCGCAACCCTGCCGCGAGCAGGCCGCTGCCGCTGCGGAACGGCTGGAGGCTCCCGCTCCGCGACCGCGTGCCCTCCGGGTAGACGAGCACAGACCAGCCGCGCTCGACGAGGTCGCCGCAGCGCTCGAGGCTGGAGCGCACCGCGCCTCGGCGGGAGAAGGGGAAGCCGTTCAGCAGCAGCGGCGTTGCGGCGCGCAGCGCCCGGTTCCGGAAGAAGTAGTCGGCGGCGGCGGCGACGGCGACCCGGGCGCGCAGCCGCCGCGGCAGCGCGCGCAGGATCGACGGCGTGTCGAGGTGACTCGCGTGGTTGGCGACGAGCAGCACGGGCCGGCCGGCCCGCCCCAGCTCCTCGAGGCCGTCGACGCGGAACGGCGAGCAGACGGCGGCATGGGCCGGCAGCAGCAGCGCGGCCTGCAGGGCGGCGCGGAGGGCACGCGCAGGGCGCCGGAGCGCCCACCACGGGAAGGCGAGGGGAGGCGACGCCGCCTCCCCCGCCTCCAGGACCGCGAGGAGCTCGCCGACGGTCGCCGCCGCCGCCAGGTCTCCGTCCTCGATGGAGAGGCCGAGCTCGCTCTCGAGCCGGACGGCGAGCTCGACGAGGGCGAGGGAGTCGAGCCCGAGGTCCAGGGCGAGGTCGCTCTCGGGGCCGATCGCCGCGCCCCGCGGCACGACCTCGGCGAGGAGGCCGAGCAGCCGGCTGGTTCGGTCTTCCCCGCCCCCCGGCCTCGTCGAGCCCTCGGTCGCCGGCTCGGCTCCCGCGAGCGTCGCGAGCACCTCGTGGCGCTTCACCTTGAGCAGGTTCGTGCGGGGCAGCGCACCGTGCTCCCACAGCGTGAACCCCGTGATCCGCTGGTGCGGCGCGAGGCGCCGGTTGGCCGCCCGCACGGCGTCGGCGACCTCCTCGCGCGCTCCCGCGTCGCCCTCCGCCGGGATCACGACGGCGTGGACGGAGACCGCACCACCCGGGTCGCGAGGGCCCACGACCGCGCAGTCGGCGACGGCCTCCTCCCGGAGGAGCTCCTCCTCGACGTCCTCCGGGCGGACGTTGAGACCGTTCGGCAGCACGATCAGCTCCCCGAGCCGACCCCGCAGCGAGAGGAAGCCGTCGCGGTCGAGCTCGCCGAGATCCCCGGTCCGGTACCAGCC
>DATHTC010000265.1:0-2549 GCA_035463735.1 Gaiellaceae bacterium
ACCGCCCGGCCGGAGGGGCGCGTGGTCGCGGTCACGTTCGACGACGGCTACCGCTCCGTGCTGGAGAACGGCCTCCCCGTGCTGTCGCGGCTCGGGGTGCCGGCGACCGTCTTCGTCTGCACCGACTTCGTCGACCGCGGCGGAACGATGTCCTGGCCGGGCATCTCCCGGTGGGCCGACGGGCCGGACGCGCCGGAGCTCGCCTCGCTCTCGTGGCAGGAGCTGGGGACGCTGCGGGACGCGGGGTGGGAGGTCGGCTCCCACACGCGCACCCACCCGTACCTGACGGCGCTCCCCGACCACGGATTGAAGGAGGAGCTGCGCGGGTCGCGCGCCCGCTGCGAGGAGATGCTGGGCATCACGTGCCGCTCGCTCGCGTACCCGTACGGCGACTTCGACGCACGGGTCGTCGAGGCGGCCGCCGCAGCGGGGTATGCGACGGCGTGTGCGCTCCCGGCACGGCCGACGCCGGCTGTCCTGCTCGCGTGGCCGCGCGCGGGCGTCTACCGCCGCGACGGGCACGTCTCCTTTCGCCTCAAGACGTCGACGGGGATGCGGCGGCTCCGCGCGTCGCGGGGCGGTACGGCGCTCGACCGCGTCTACCGCGCCTGGCCGCGGCGTCGCCCTGCGCAGGCGCCCGCGGCGGCCGAGCCCGGACGCCGCGCGAGCTGACGCCTAGCGCGCCAGCACCGGAGGATCGTGGACGCCTGCGGCCGGGAGACCCGCCCGCAGCAGCGCCGCCCGCGCCTCCTCGACGTCGTACTCGACCGCGAGGAAGCGAGCCCGCCGCGTGTCGAGGTCGAGCAGGAGGCACCGCGCGAGCGGGTCCTGCTCCCGCGACTGGCCGACGGCGCCCGGGTTCAGCAGCCAGCTCCCCTGACCGTCGAGCTCGACCGGCTCCCGGGTCTCCCGCGCGCCCCGCTCCCGGGCGAAGGCGAGCGGCAGGTGCGTGTGGCCGAGGACGAGCAGCCAGGCGTCGCGGCGGCCGTGCGCGAGCGCGTCGAGCTCCCGGGCAGCCGCCGCTGCGCGGGCGACGTAGCGCCACGGGTCGTGCAGCGAGCCGTGTGCCACGACCACCCCAGCGGCCGGCTCGGCATGGAGCGGCAAGGCTGCGAGATAGTCGGCCGCGTCGTCGCGGAGCGCGCGCCTCGTCCACCGGAGGGTCTCACGCGCGAGCCGGTCGCACCGGGCCTCCCCCTGCCGCCCGGACGCGACGAGGTCGTGGTTCCCGGCGACGGCCGTCGTGCCGAGGCTGCGCAGGCGGTCCACGCACTCGTTGGGGGACGCGCCGTAGCCGACGAGGTCGCCGGCGCACACGTACGCCTCCGCTCCCTCCCGTTCGAGGGCCGCGAGGACCGCCTCGAGCGCGGGGAGATTGGCGTGGACGTCCGAGACGACGCCGTACCGCATCACGGGGACGGTAGCGCCGCCCGCTAGCGCATCTCGCCGCAGGCGCTGGCCTCGAGGGCGCGCCTCGGCTCCCGCTGCGGCCCGAGGGCGAGCACGCGCAGATGTCGCAGGAGCGCGGGAGGGAGGTAGGCGTACGGCTCGTCGCCCCAGAACGGCAGGTACGGGTTCGAGCCGTAGCCCTGCGGGTTGACGGCGACGAGACCCGTCGTCCCCGCGGTGTCGACGAGGTACATCCCGTAGCGTTGCAGGGCGCGCGCGATCACGCGCTGCCACGGTGCCAGGCCGACGGAGTCGAGGTCGAGGGCAGGGTCGAGCTGGACGCGCGCGCCCTCCGGGATCGGCAGCGCGCCCCCCGGCAGCGACAGTCCGACGGCGGCGCCGGTCTCGCTCCCGGGGCGGCCGTCGCTGTCCGTCGCGGGGGCTACCGGGCCGCCCGCCTTCGTGAACGGGTGGCCGAACACGAGCGCGTGCTCGATCGCGCCGGCCCGGAGCTCCTCCGGGCGGATCAGCCCCGCGAGGTTCGCGAAACCCGACGCGCGGGTGGACAGCGCGGACCGGTGGATGCCGGGGCCGGCGAGGCTTCCGCGGTTCGCCCAGCGCGCCTGCCACTCCCCGTCTCCGCGACGAAACAGCTTGTAGTACTCGTAGAAGCACCCGGTGTCGCGGTCGATCACGGCCATGTGCATGTCGCCGGCGGGGTCCGGCCGCGCCTCCGCCGGGAACGGCACGTCGACGAGCCGGTGGGCCGGGATCGTCCACGGCGCGTCGAGGGTCACGGTGCGGCGCGGCGTCGTTCGGTCGGCGTAGTAGACCGGCACCGACCACCGTTTCACGGAGATCGAGAAGCCCTTCTGCGCGGCGGCGTACTCCATCCCGGACGTCATCGCGGCGGAGCTCGGGTCGACCGCGGCGTCCGCGGAGATGGGGGTGTTCAGCGGGCTCGACTCCGCGAACCAGCGGCCGCCGTCGAGGGAGGCGGGGACCGGGACCGGGACGGGCGGCTCGGCCGCGGCCGGCGCGGGCGGGGCCGTCAGCGGCCGCAGCGTGAGGACCTGGCCGATCGTCGCGCCCGGCGACCGCGTGCGCAGCCTCGCCACGCGCCTGCCCGTCGCGCCGGGGGACCTCGCGGTGCCGTCGCC
>DATHTC010000266.1:0-2062 GCA_035463735.1 Gaiellaceae bacterium
GGTGCCGCGCACGTTCGTCTGCACGAACTCGGACGCGCCCTCCTCGATCGACTTCTCCACGTGCGACTCGGCGGCGGCGTTCACGATCACGTCGACCTCGGAGACGACGTCGTGCACGAGCTCCTCGTCGCGGATGTCGCCGTGGACGAACGAGAGCCGCTCGTGGCTCATCACGTCGGCGAGGTTCTCGACGTTGCCGGCATACGTGAGGGCGTCGAGCGAGACGACCTCGTACGGCGTGTTCGCCAGTAGGTGCCGGATGAAGTTGGAGGAGATGAACCCGGCCCCGCCGGTCACGAGCACGCGCGTCGGCATCCGCGGGAGGGTAGCGGCGCGGGCAGCCTGCGCGGCGCGGGAGCTCACGCGGGGACCGCGCCGCGCGTTCCACCGGTAGTACCCCGAACGAGGAGAGACGAGATGACCATGATCGCCGTCCGGCCCTTCGCCGTGTCCGCGCTCGCGCAGGACGTCGCCGACCACGTGCGCGAGCACGGCCGCGACCCGGTGTGGGGCCACGCGGCCGTCACGCAGGTCGCCGCCGGCTTCGGACCGTGCCGCCTCTGCCTGCGCACCTTCCGGGAGGGCGAGGACCTGCGCACGCTGTTCACCCACGACACGTACGCCGGCGTCGCCGAGTTCCCGCAGCCGGGGCCCGTCTTCGTCCACGCCGAGCCGTGCGCGCGCTGGGACGGCGACGGCTTCCCGCCGGGCCTGCGGCGGCTCGCGCTCACCTTCGAGGGCGTGGCGGCGGGCCCGCGGGTCGTCGCGCTCGAGCGCACGCGCGGCGCGGAGGCCGAGGCGGCGATCGAGCGCCTCCTCGGCCTGGCCGAGGTCGAGTACGTCAACGTGCGCAACACCGAGGCGGGCTGCTTCGTCGCGCGGGTCGAGCGCGCCGACGTCCGCGACTAGGCCGCCGCGGTGCCGGTGCCGAGGCGCGCTCCCACCAGCGTCTCCGCTGCGTCGCGGCTCGGCGCGTGGCCGGTGACCGCGCCGACGAAGTCGTCCCGCTCGAGCGCGAGCAGCTCCGCGTCCTCGAGCGCGACGACGGTGGCCGTCCGCGGCACGTCCCTGATGAGCGCGATCTCGCCGAAGAAGTCGCCCGGCCCCAGAGGCTCGCTACGCCCGTCGAGCTGCACCTCGAGCGCCCCCGAGCCGACGACGTAGAAGCGGTCGCCGTCGTCGCCCCGGTGGAACACGGCCTCGCCCGCGGGCACCGGCGTCGGCACGAGGCGCGCGGCGAGCGGCTCCAGCGTCTCCGCCGGCAACGGCGCGAGGAACGGCACCCGGCGGAGGAGGTCCAGCTCGCGCGCCGCCGGCGCCGCCTCCGCGTCGATCGCCGCCACCTGGCGCCAGGTCACGAGCGCGAGCGCGGGCAGGATCGCTCCGGTGGCGAGCAGCGCGCCGCGCTCGCCGACCCCGGCGACGAGCAGCGGCGCGACGGCGGCGCCGATCCCGACGCTCAACACGACGAGGCTCTCGAGCACGCCGAACACACGCGCGAGCACCTCGTTCGGGACGGCCCGCTGGAGGAGCGTCATCGCCGCGACGTCGACGACCGTGTTCGCGACGCCGACGACCGCGAGGAGGACGAGCGCCGCGGCGGTGCTCGGGAAGACACCGACGAGCGCGAGCGGGAGGCCCCAGAACAGGATCCCGAGCGCGACCGGGCGCGCGAGCCGCCGCCCGACGAGCGCGACCCCGGCCGCGGCGCCGAGCACGCCGCCGACTCCGATCGCGGAGTTGAGCCAGCCGACGCCCGCCTCGCCGAGGCCGAGCAGCTCGAACGACATGACCACGAGCAGCACGCCGAGGATCCCGTCGACGAACGTCTGCGCCGTGAACAGCCCGACGAGCAAGGCGACGCGGCGGTCGCCGACGACGGCGCGGAAGCCCGCGGTCGCCTCCCGGAGGATGCCCTCGGCCGGGCGGGCCTCTCCGGGCGTGGCCCCGCCGCGGCCGATGCGCGCGACGAGGAGCGCCGACCACAGGAACGTCGCGGCCGTGGCTGCGAACACGGTCCCCTCGTCCGTCGCGGCGAGCAGCAGTCCGGCGAGCGCCGGGC
>DATHTC010000267.1:0-3423 GCA_035463735.1 Gaiellaceae bacterium
ATTGCGCAAGATTCCCCACTGCTGCCTCCCGTAGGAGTCTGGGCCGTGTCTCAGTCCCAGTGTGGCTGATCGTCCTCTCAGACCAGCTACCGATCGGAGCCTTGGTGAGCCGTTACCCCACCAACAAGCTAATCGGCCGCGAGCTCGTCCTCGGCCGGAGGCCGAAGCTACCTTTTCCAGCCGTCCCGTGAGACGGATGGGCCATCCGGTATTAATCCGGGTTTCCCCGGGCTATCCCGGTGCCGAGGGTTGATCACTCACGTGTTACTCACCCGTTCGCCGCTGTCCCCAGGCCCGAAGGCCTGGTTCTCGCTCGACTTGCATGTGTTAGGCGCGCCGCCAGCGTTCGTCCTGAGCCAGGATCAAACTCTCCGTGAAGAAACTGAACTGCCTCTCCGAGGAGAGGCGAACTTCTTCAGTCGAGCTTGAGCTCAAAGTGTCTTCCCCCGAAGGGGTTGACGGGATTTGAGCCTCTCATCCGTCCACCGGCAGGCGGGATGAACCGCAGGCCGGCGCCCGGACTCGAGGTCTCGGCGTTCGTTCACGCTGTTGAGTTTTCAAAGACCGCGCCGGCGAGCCGGCCGAAAAAAAGCCTCCGACTCGCGCCAGAGGCCTCCAGTAGTAGCGGGTTCAGCGTCGTATCCGCTCGCTCCGAAGGCGCTCCAGTCGTGGTCGGGACCTAACACCGCCCTCTCGGACGGCCGAGGAATCTTAGCACCGAAGAGGGCTCTGTCAAGCGCTCCCGGGGCCGCTCCCTCGACGCGGACGTGCCCGCGTAGACACAGTGTAGCCCGGCACCTCAGGGTTCGCGGAAGCGCACGAACCGGCGCTTTCCGGCCTGCACGAGCGCGCCTGCGAGCCGCCCGCGCGGGACGTCGAGGTCGGCCACCGGCTCGCCGTCGACCCGCACCGCGCCCTGGGCGATCAGGCGGCGGCCCTCGCTCGTCGAGGAGGCGAGGCCGGCGTCGGCGAGCAGCCGCGGGAGGTGGAGCGGGTCGCCGGCGGGAAGGGTCGCCTCCGGCACCTCCTCGGGGGCGGCGCCCTCGCGGACGACGCGCGTGAAGTGCCCCTCCGCCCGCGCCGCCGCGTCTTCGCCGTGCGACCGCGCGACGACGAAGCGCGCCAGCGCGAGCTTCGCCTCGAGGGGGTCGGCATCCGAGGGGAGCTCGCGCTCCCAGACGAGGCGGTACCAGTCCGGCAGCATCGCGTCCGGGATCCGCATCGTGCGGCCGAACTGCTCCTCGGGCGGCGCGGTCAGCGGGATGTTGTTGCCGACCGACGAGCTCATCTTCTGGCCGTCCCAGGAGAGCAGCAGCGGCGTGGTCAGCACGACCTGGGGCTCGAGCCCGTACGCCTCCATCACCTCGCGGCCGGCGAGGAGGTTGTAGAGCTGGTCGGTGCCGCCGAGCTCGACGTCGGCCTCGACCGCGACCGAGTCGTACGCCTGCATCAGCGGGTAGAGCAGCTCGGAGACGGAGATCGGCTGCTGCGCGGCGAACCGCTTCGCGAAGTCGTCCCGCTCGAGCAGGCGGGCAACCGTGAGCGTGCGCGTCAGCCGAACGACGTCGGCGAACGTCAGCTGCGACAGCCATTCGCCGTTGTAGCGCACCTCCGTCCGCTCCGGGTCGAGGAGCTGGAAGGCCTGTTCCACGTACGTGCGCGCGTTCCGGTCGATCTCCTCGTCGGAGAGGATCGGCCGTTCGGCCGAGCGCGCCGAGGGGTCGCCGATGCGCGTCGTGTAGTCGCCGACGATGAGGACGCCCAGGTGCCCCTCGTCCTGGAACGCCCGCATGCGCTGCAGCGGGACGCCGCGCCCGACGTGGATGTCGGGGGACGTGACGTCGATGCCGAGCTTGACCCGGAGCGGACGCCCGAGCCGCAGCTTCGCCTCGAGCCCGCCCTCGGGGAGGACGTCGACGGCGTTGCGCGTCAGCTCCGGGATCGGCATCCGCGCGATTGTAGGGAGGCGCGGCCGTTACGACCCGAGCCGGAACGACGACGGCGCCGTCCGCAGGTAGAGCGGGTCGAGCGCGAGCGCCCGCCCGAGGTACCGCCTGGCGGCGCCGGCGTTCCCGAGGCACCGCTCGATGAGGCTGCGGTGGTAGAGGCCGTCGACGTCCTTCGTCCCGAGCCGCATCGACGCCTCGGAGAGCCTGCGCGCCTCGGCGCAGCGGCCGTTCTTGTACAGCGCCCACGCGAGCACGTGCGCCCCCTCGACGCTCGGCCGCTCGCGGTAGCCCTGCCGCGCGCGACGGAGCGAGTCGGGGAGGCGCCGGTCGTGGTCGAGGTCGAACTCGGCCGTCTCGAGCGCGTTCCGTCCGCCGAAGGCGGCGAAGCGCCGCTCGGCGGCCTCGGCACGAGCCCACGCCCGCTCGGCCTCGCCGCGGCGGCCGACGAGCGCGAGCGCGTCCCCGAGCGCCGCGGGCGGGCCGGGGTCGGCGGACGCCGCGTCCGCCCTGCGGAGCAGCGCGATCGCCTCGGCGTGCCGCCCCCTGCGGAGCCCGAGCTCGGCGAGCCCCTGGAGCGCGGGGGCGTACCCCGGGCGGAGGGCGAGCGCCTCGTGGAAGAGCCGCTGGTCGCGGAGGAGGTTCGCGAGTTGCACGCGCGCCCACGCTCCAGGCTCGCCCGGCGGCGCCGCCTCGACCGCGAGCGCCATCGCCTGCGCCGCGCCGTCGAGGTCGCCAAGCAGCTCGCGCCCGTACGCGACGCGGGCATACGCCGACGTCGAGGGCTTCGTCCGTGCCTGGCGGTCGAATGCCGCGAACGCCTGCTGGTACCGACCGAGCTCGAGCGCCGCGTCCCCGAGGAGGCCGTAGACCGCCGCCACGTGGGGCTCTGCACGCCGGGCGCGCTCTGCGAGCCGGAGCGACTCGGCGAACCGGTGGCGCGACGCGGCGAGGGCCGCGAGCGTCCGCAGCGCGGCACCGTGGCCCGGCTCCAGCGCGAGCGCCCGCCGCAGCCGCTGCTCGGCCGGGCGGTACGACGCCGGGTCGCCCGTCTCGCGCACCCGCTGCAGGTCGGCGGCCGCCTCCCGCACCAGGTCGTCCGCTCCGGCCGCCCGTGCAGGGCCCGGATCCCCGCGGAGGATGCCGCCGACCGTGAGGGCGGCGGCGGCGGTCACCGCCACCGCCGCCACGAGAAGCAGCCGTCTCACCGGGTCCCGGCCTCCGTGACCGGGAAGGCGACGCCCTTCGTGTTGTCGAACCCGCTCCGCGGGTCGGGCTCGTACGGGAAGGCTGCAAGGTTGGTGCGGTCGTTCGCGTCGACGCCGTCGCCGAGCGGCAGGCTCTTGCCGATCAGCGCGCCGGCGACCGCCCGCTCGGCGATGTCGACGACGTCGTCCTCGAGCCGCCTGCCGTTCGGCCACCCTGCGAGGTCGCCGCCGAGGACGCCGAGGCGATTCGGCTTTGCCGTGACCGGCGT
>DATHTC010000268.1:0-7128 GCA_035463735.1 Gaiellaceae bacterium
GGCGCGCTCACCTTCTTCGTCGGCGACTGGTACATCGACCGCATGGGCGGCCACGAGCGGAAGCGCTCGGAGCAGACGGGCGCGGGCTCGTCGCTCGCGCTCACGCTCGGCATCGTCCTCGACGGCATCCCGGAGTCGATCACGCTCGGCCTGACGCTGCTGGCCGGCGAGGGCGTCAGCGCGGCCATGCTCGCCGCCGTCTTCCTGTCGAACCTCCCGGAGTCGATGGCCGCGACGACGGGGTTCGAGCGGAGCGGCCGCTCACGCCGCTGGATCGTGGTCCTCTGGCTCGCCCTCGTCGGCATCAGCGGGCTGGCCTCGCTCGCCGGCTACGCCCTCTTCGACACCGCGGGAGACGCCACGGTGGCCTTCGTCCTCGCGTTCGCAGGCGGCGCGGTCCTCACGATGCTGGCCGACACGATGATGCCGGAGGCATTCGCGTACGGCGGCAAGACGGTGGGCCTGCTGACGACGCTGGGCTTCGCCGTGGCCGTGGCGATCGTCGCGCTCGAGCGAGCCGGTTGACCCCAGCTCATCGTCCCCTCCTCTCGACGTCGACCCGCCCGCGCCCGAAGGCGTCGATCCGGCCCCACCGTCCGGGGATGTCCAGCAGCTCCAGATGGCCGATGGCGCTGGGGAGCGCGGGGTCGACCACCAGGTAGTCGCCCTGCGGCTCCAGTCCGAGCATCGTCCGCAGGAGCAAGAGCGGTGCACCGGTCGACCAGGCCTGAGGACTGCACGCGGTCGGGTACTGCACCGGGTACATCGTCTGGGAGCGCTCGTAGCCGCCGAACGCTTCCGGCAGGCGTCCGTCGAAGAACCGGGCGGCATCCAGGATCCCGGCTGCGATCACCGCGGCGTCCTCCTTGAATCCGTACCGCCGCAGACCCCAGGCGATGAAGGAGTTGTCGAACGGCCAGACCGTGCCCACGTGGTAGCCGATCGGGTTGTAGCGCCCTTCGCCCTCGGCCAGCGTGCGCACGCCCCAGCCGGAGAAGAGCCGCCGCCCGAGCAGGTGCTGCGCGACGGCCTTCGCCTTCGACTTGTCGACGATGCCGCTCCAGAGGAGGTGGCCGTTGTTCGAGGCGAGCGCGTCGACCTGGTTTCCCTCCGGGTCGAGCGCGAGCGCGAAGTACTCGCCGTCCTCGACCCAGAAGTCCCGGTTGAAGCGCCGCTTGAGGTCGGCGGCTTCCCGCTCGAGCCGGTCCGCAAAGGCTGGGTCCTTCCAGACGAGTCGGGCCAGGCGCGCGCCGCGGAGCTTCGCGTCGTAGGCGTAGCCCTGCAGCTCGCACGTCGCCCGCGGAAAGCCGGGGAGCCGGCCGTCCCGGAAGGAGATCGAGTCCCAGGAATCCTTCCAGCACTGGTTCTCGAGCCCCGTCTCCTCGTTGCGGCGCTTGTACCAGACGTACCCCGTCCCCTGGAGGTCCGCGTACTCGTCGATCCACCTCAGCGCGGCCCTCGCCTCGACCTCGCGCTCGCGGACGAGCGCTCGGTCACCGGTCCAGCGCTCGTACTCGTCGAGCAGGACGACGTAGAGGGGCGTCGCGTCGACGGAGCCGTAGTACGGCGAGTGGGGGCGCTCCTCGAAGGCCGTCATCTCGCCGTATCGCATCTCGTGGAGGATCCGCCCCGGATCCTCGTCGCGGAAGTCGTCGAGGCCGACACCCTGCCAGTCCCCGAGCGCTCGCAGCGTCGTCGCGGCGAGCTCGGGCGTGAACGGAAGCGCCTGCAGGCTGGTGAGGATGCTGTCCCGGCCGAACATGGTCATGAACCAGGGGAGACCGGCCGCGGGGAGACTGCGTCCGCCGGCGATCAGCGGCGAGAAACGCAGCGCTGCCAGATCGACGAGGCTGCGCCGGTAGGTCGCCCCCAGTGGATCCCAGTCACACTCCACGCGAGGCGCCTCGTCAAGCCAGCGCTCGAGGTTTCGCCGCATTCGCCGCTGCGAGGCCTTCGGCTCCTCGACCTCCTTGAGGAGTTCCCCGGCCCCGCGACCCTCCACGAGAACGTCGAGCTGCGTGCTCCACGAGCCGTGGGGCGGGATCGTGAGCTTGAAGGTGAGGCCGTTCTCGTCGATCCGTGCGGGTTCCGACGCGGAGATCACGGTCGAACGGCCGAAGGTGCCGCGGTCGTAGGCGAGCACGAGCTTGCCCCGGGCGGCGCGGGCGGAGTACTCGCCCTTCTTCTCGAGCGCGTCCTTGACCTCGAACAGGTCGGCGAAGTCGCAGCCCGCATCGAGACGGACGGTGAGGTCGACCGGCTCGTCGGCGTGGTTGAGGATCATCAGCTCCTCGTGGAAGCCGCTGCCGACCGCGCGCTGCCGGATCACCGAGAGCTTCGCGTCGATGTACACGGTGCCGGTCCCGGGGACGAGGAAGAAGCGGGTCTCGAAGTACTGAAGGTCGTCGACCGAGAGCGCGTTCATCCGGTCACCGTTGACCGTCAAGACCCACTTCGAGAGGAAGCGCGTGTCGAACGAGAACAGGCCGGTGGGATCGGTGGGAGACGCCTCGATGTCGCCCCGCGCGTCGCTGACCACGAACGTGTTGCCGTCGAGGATCTTGACCAGGCCGTCGCTCATCTCTCCCTCCTCGGGGAGCGCGAGGCGCGCTCCGGTCGCCGGTCCGACGGCCTCGGGAAGAGCCGCTGGAGGAGCACGAGCAACCTCGGGTCGCCCTTGACGGACACCTCGCCACGCAGCAGGGCCGCCATGAAGTTCAGCTCGCCGGCGACCACCTGCTCGAAGGACGCCCGGTCCGCGCGGAGGACGCAGTCCGCGGCGACGTTCCTCCGGGAGACGTCGATGTCGCCCTTGTCGAGCGCCACCAGCCAGCGTTCGGTTCGCCTGCCGTCGACCACGTCGAAGCGGGCGCTCCCCGACGCCTTTCCGAGCAGCGGCTCGTGCCCGCGGCCGGCGAGCTCGTCGAAGAACGTGGAGATCGAGTCCGCGGTCACGGCCGGCGTCCTCCGACGCGCGAGGTCGCCGTCCTCGTTGCAGGGGGATCGTGAGCTGGAGTCTCGTTGGATGCCCCGGGCACTGGAGCTCCTTCCATGGTGTGGGTCGCACCGCACACGCTACTCCGGAGAGCCCGGCGAGCCGGCGAGCAACCGGAACACGCACGTGAACGGGAACGGATTCGGAGCAGCCGGGGATCGGCGGCGCTGCCTGCGCCACGTGCCGCGGAGCGCTTCATTCCATCGGGGTGACGCCCCGCGTTCCGCGACCAAGTTCCATACTTGTGAGGCGACGACAGTCGAGGGAGCCGTGCGCGGAGGCGAGCAGACGATGACGGAGGGCGGCGTGCTGCGGGTCACGTGGATCGGCCACAGCACGGTCCTGCTCGCGCTCGACGGCGTGCGCCTCCTGACCGACCCGGTCCTCCGCGGCCGGCTCGCGCACCTCCGGCGCGTCGCAGCCCGAGCCGATCCCTCCACGCACGCAGGGATCGACGCGGCCCTCGTCTCGCACCTCCACTACGACCACCTCGACCTGCCGTCGCTGGAGCGCCTCGGCAGCGATGCGCACCTCGTCGTCCCGGTCGGCGCGGGCCGACTGCTGCGCCGGCGGGGGTTCACGCACGTCTCCGAGCTCGACGTGGGCGACGAGATCCGGATCGGCGCGGTCACGGTTGCCGCCACCGAGGCCGAGCACGACGGCCGGCGGAACCCCTTCGGCGCCGACGCGCCGGCCCTCGGCTACCTCGTCACCGGCACCGTCCGCGTCTGGTTCGCCGGCGACACCGACCTCTTCGACGGGATGAGTGCATTCGCCCCGGGCCTCGACGTCGCGCTGCTCCCGGTCTCGGGCTGGGGCTCCCGACTCCCGCCCGGGCACCTCGACCCGCTCCATGCGGCCGAGGCGCTCCGGCTGCTGCGCCCGCGGGTGGCGGTGCCGATCCACTGGGGCACCTACCGCCAGCTCGGCCTCAGCCGCGCGGCGAAGCTCCTGCGCGCGCCGGCCGAGGACTTCGCCCGCCACGCAGCCGAGCTCGCACCCGAGGTCGACGTCCGGGTGCTGCCCGTCGGCGGCTCCCTGGAGTTCGCGACGACGCCGGTCTCGGGGGCACGGCCGTGAGCACGATCGCCGGCACCGTCACGCCGTTCCAGGACCGCTCGCGCCGCCGCCGGCTGACGAAGGTCGCGATCTGGCTCGGCGCGATCGCGGCGGTCGTCGTCGTCCTCGACCTGCTCGGGATCGACGTCCGCGGCTGGCTCGACAACTTCTGGGAGTCCCTCAAGGACGTCTCGATCCAGTACATCGTCGCGGGGCTGGCGCTCCAGACCGTCCAGACGACGCTGACGGCCCTCGGCTGGCTGTTCATCCTCCGCGCCGGCTACCCCCACGCGGTGATCCCGTACCGCGCGATCCTCGCCGCGTACGCGGCGGGGATCGCGATGAACGGCTTTCTGCCCGCGAACATCGGCACCTTCGCGTCGCTGCTGATGTACACGGCGCTCATCGCGGGCGCGACCTTCCCCGGCGTGCTGGGTGCGATGGTCGTGCAGAAGATCTTCTTCACCGCCGCCGGGACGTTCGTCTACCTCTACCTCTTCCTCTCGGTCCCCGGCTCGTTCGAGCTCCAGCTCGGCTGGTTCGAGGAGCACCGTCTGCTCGCGCCGATCCTGATCGGCGGCGGGATCGTGCTCCTCGTCATCCTCGTCCGCGCCTTCTGGAGCCGGCTCAAGGGCCTGTGGGAGAAGGCGAAGCAGGGCGGGGCGATCCTCGCGCACCCGCGCGCGTACTTCGTGCGCGTCTTCCTCCCCTCGTTCGGGGCGTGGCTCGCGAAGCTCGGCGTGATCGCGGTCTTCCTCGCCGCGTACTCGATCCCGGTCACGTTCCACACGGTGATGTCGGTCGCCGGCGGGAACTCGCTCGCGAACACGGTCTCGGCCACGCCCGGCGGGGTCGGGATCAACCAGGCGATCAACACCGCCTCGCTGAGCGACGTCACCGATCCCGCCACGGCGGCCGCGTACTCGACCGCGCAGCAGCTGATCGTGACGGCCTTCAACGTCGTGTTCGCGGTCGTGCTCGTCGTGTGGGCGTTCGGCTGGTCGGGCGGAAAGATCCTCGTCACCAGTTCCTACGAGGGCGCGAAGGAGAAGGTCGCGGAGCAGAAGGCGGAACGCGCCGCGAAGAAAGAGGCCGCGCGCGAGCAGGAGGCGGCGGAGGGCGGCAACGGGCTGCTCTCGCGCGTCCGACGCCGGGAAGGAGAAGAGCCGTGAGCACACGGGAACGCACCGTCGAGCGTCCACGCATCCGCCCGCTGCGGCTGCTCGTCGCGTGGGTGCTGTCCGCGGTCGCGCTGCTCTTCGCGGCGTGGGTCGTCCCGGGAATCGCGATCGAGGGCTTCGGTGCGCCGCTCCTCGCAGCGGCCGTGATCGCGGTGCTGAACGCCGTCCTGCCGCCCATCCTCGCGGCGCTGCGGTTGCCGTTCACGCTCGTGCTCGGCCTCCTGCTCGTGCTCGTGCTCGACGCGGCGATGTTCAAGCTCGCGGCCGAGATCGTCCCGGAGGCGATCTCCATCGATTCCTGGTGGTCCGCCCTCGGCGCGGCCTTCGTCGCCTCGGTCGCGTCCGTGATCCTCGACCCGATCTTCCGGACGAACGACGACGAGACGTACATGCTCCGGGTGACGCAGCGGATCGCGCGCCGCTCGGGCGAGCAGGTGCGCACCGAGGTGCCGGGCATCGTCTTCCTCGAGATCGACGGGCTGGCCCTGCCGGTGCTGCGGCGGGCGATGCGGGACGGCAACGCTCCGGTGATGGCGCGGTGGCTCGCGGACGGCGGCTACGAGCTGACGGAGTGGGAGACCGACCTCTCCTCGCAGACGGGCGCGAGCCAGGCCGGGATCCTGCTCGGCTCGAACGAGAACATCCCCGCGTTCCGCTGGATCGAGAAGGAGAGCGGGCGCACCATGACCTGCTCGCGGCCCGCCGACTGCGAGGAGATCGAGCGTCGCCACTCGACCGGCGTCGGGCTGCTGCGGGACGGCGGCGCGAGCCGCGGGAACCTCCTCTCGGGAGAGGCCGACCACGTGATCCTGACGGTCAGCCGGCTCGCCGAGGAGAAGCGCGCGAATCCGGGCTACCGCGCGTTCTTCGCGAACGGGTTCAACGTCACGCGCGTGCTCGTCCTGTTCGCGTACGAGGTCCTGCTGGAGTGGACGGCCGCGATCCGCGCCTCGCGCCGGGACGTCCGCCCCCGCGGCCACCGCGGCGGGAAGTACCCGTTCCTCCGCGCCGCGATGTGCGTCTTCGTCCGCGACCTGATCGTCTACGGCGTGATCTCCGACATGATGCGCGGGCGGCCTGCCGTGTACGCGACCTTCTCGAGCTACGACGAGGTGGCGCACCACTCGGGGCTGGAGCGGGCCGACACCCTCGAGGCGCTGCGGAAGCTCGACCAGCAGTTCGGCCGGATCGAGCGCGCTCGGCGCTACACGCCGCGGCCGTACGAGCTCGTGGTGCTCTCCGACCACGGGCAGACCCAGGGCGCCACCTTCCTGCAGCGCAACGGCTACGGCCTCGCCGACCTCGTGAGCCGCTCGCTCGCGACCGGCTCGGCCGCCGCGTCGGCGACCGGCGACGAGACGAACGCGATGGTCGGGCTCGCGGCGAGGGAGGCGACGGGCGCGCGGCCCGCCGACGGCGCCCCGGCGGCGCTCCCGCGCGAGGAGGCGGCGGTGCTCGGCTCGGGCAACCTCGGCCTCGTCTACCTGCTGGAGGAGCCACGGCGCCTGACGCTCGAGGAGATCGAGGAACGGCACCCGCTGCTCGTCCCGGCGCTCCGCAACCACCCGCACGTCGGGTTCGTGCTCGCCCGCTCGGCCGTGCACGGGCCCGTGGCGCACGGCGCCCGCGGCGTCCGCTACCTCGCCGACGGGCGGGTCGACGGCGAGGACCCGCTCTCCCACTTCTCGGCGAACGCCGCCGACCACCTGCGCCGCACCGACGGCTTCGCGCACGCGCCGGACCTCGTCGTCAACAGCTTCTACGACCCGCAGCTCGACGAGGGCTGCGCGTTCGAGGAGCTGATCTCGTTCCACGGGGGCCTGGGCGGTCCGCAGACCCGGCCTTTCATCCTCCATCCGGTGTCGCTGCCCGTCCCGGACGAGCCGATCGTCG
>DATHTC010000269.1:0-4894 GCA_035463735.1 Gaiellaceae bacterium
CAGCAGCCCGACCGGGCTCGCGAGCACGAACGCCGCGAACACGTACGCGGCGCGCGCGTGCGCGGGGAGGCGGTACGGCGCGTCCTGGAGCACCGGCCACCAGAGGAGCACGCCCGCGACCAGGTACGACGCGTGCTCGAGGTGGAGCAGCGTGTGCGGGTTCCGGAGCGCGGCGTCGTAAGCGGGCGGGAGGTGCCAGAGGAAGTACGTCGCCAGCCAGAGCGGGAGCGTCACGGCGGGGTGGAGGAGGACGCGGGCTCCCGGAAGCGCGGCCGCCGACGCGGCGACGGCGGGCGGGATCCCGAGGACGAGCAATGCCGGCGCCCACTCCGCCAGCACGACGTTCTGGAGCAGGTGGGCGGTCAGCAGGTGGAACGAGAGCGACTCCAGCGGGCTGACGGCAACCACGAGCAGGAGCAGCAGCCCGCCGCCGAACGCCGCGAGCCGCCACGGCGGGGGCGGGTGGCGGCGGACTGCGAGGGCGTAGCCGGCCGCCAGCGCGAGGATCCCTGCGACCGCCTCCGGGTGGCTCGTCCACGCGAACGGATCGGGCCGCACGGGCGCTACGCTAGCGCCGCTCCCGCGGGCGTAGCTCAATGGCAGAGCCCCAGCCTTCCAAGCTGGTTATGCGGGTTCGATTCCCGCCGCCCGCTCTGCCCGACGACCTCACGGCCGCGGCGCGGAGCCGGTGCGGCCTCAGCGGGGCGTGTCGGCGAGCGGTGCGAGTGCGCCCGCCGTCGGCTCCAGCGAGCCGGCCTCGAGGCCGCACGCGACCTCGTCGACGAGCGCGCGGGCCTCCGAGTCGTGGGACGCGTCGAGCACGGTGCTGACCGACGCCACCACGCCTACGCCGGCGCGCAGCTCCAGGGAGACCGTGTCGAGCTCGCTGCGGTCGATGTACGGGTCGTCGGGGACGCCCGCCCACACGGTCACGGCGCCACCGTCGGGCAACGTGCCCGTCCGCTCGATTCCCCCGCACGCAGGCTCGCAGCAGGGCCGTGCCCGCCTCCACGAGAGGGAAACGTCGTGCTCGCGCCGAACGGTCTGCCGTGGTCGAGGAGCGCGTGATCCGGTTCAAGACGCGGACGGTCTTCGCCCTGCTCGGGATCGTGATCGCCGTCTTCATCCTCCTGAACCTGCTCTGGATGGCGCGCGGGGTGCTCACCTGGATCGTGATCGCCGTCTTCCTGTCGCTCGCGCTCAACCCGATCGTCGAGTGGCTGCAGGCGCGCGGCGTGCGCCGTCGCGGCCTCGCCGTCGCGATAACGATGCTCGGCGTGGTGGCGATCCTCGTCGGGATCGGGGGCGCGTTCGTCCCGATCCTCGTCGAGCAGGTCCGCGACTTCGCCGACGCCGTGCCGGACTACGTCGAGGACATCACGCGCGGCCGCGGGCCGTTCGGGTTCCTCGAGACCGACTACCAGATCGTCGAGCGCGTCCGGGAGGCGATCGCGGAGGGCGGGGCCGGCCGGGTGATCGGCTACTCGGGCACCGCGGTCGGGGTGGCCAAGGGCGTCGTCACCGTGGTCGTCGCCGCGATCACGATCTTCGTCCTCGTCATCTTCATGCTGCTCGAGGGGCCGCGCTGGGTCGAGCGGCTGCTCGCGCAGCTCCCGCCGGACTCGCAGGAGCGCTGGCGGCGCATCGGCAACAAGGTGAACGTCACCGTCGGCGGCTACGTCAGCGGCGCGCTCCTGATCGCGCTGATCGCCGGGATCACCTCGTCGGTCGTGCTGTCCGTGCTCGGCGTCTCGTACGCGATCGCGCTCGGACTGCTCGTGGCGCTGCTCGACCTGATCCCGCTCGCCGGGGCGACGCTCGCGACCGTGCTCGTGACCTCCGTCGCGTTCATCGACGAGGGCTGGGTAATCGGCCTGATCGTGCTCGCGGTCTTCGTCCTCTACCAGCAGCTCGAGAACCACATGCTCTACCCGCTCGTGTACTCGCGGACGGTCGAGCTCTCGCCGCTGGCGATCCTCGTCGCGGTGCTGATCGGGGCTTCCCTCGCCGGGATCATCGGGGCGCTGGCGGCGATCCCCGTAGCCGGGACGCTCCAGGTGCTGCTGCTCGAGTGGCTCGAGTACCGGCGCGAGCGGCTGGCCGTCGTCCGGGCGCAGCCCCCGCCGGAGACCGGGAGCGTCTAGACGTTCGACCAGGAAGTCGTTAAGGTGTCGCCCTTCGCTGCCGAAGGTCTCCCCAGTGGCCAACGGATCGTCGAAGCTCATAGCCGCCGTCCTCGTCGCCTGCCTCGCGCTTGCCGCCCCGGCGGCCGCGCGTGACGGCGCCGCCTCCCGCACGACCGCCCAGAACGCGCTCGAGCGCTCACTCCTCGGCGAGATCAACGCCTTCCGGTCGAGCCGCGGCCTCGCCCCGCTGCGCCTGAACGGCCGGCTGTCGGCCGCGGCGGGCGCGCACTCGATGGCGATGATCGGCGCCGGCTTCTTCTCGCACTCGTCGCGGGACGGCACGCCGTTCTGGCAGCGCGTGTCGCGCTGGTACGGCAGCCGCGGCTACCGGTCGTGGCGCGTCGGCGAGAACCTGCTCTGGGCCTCTCCCAACGTGAGCGCGTCGAACGCCCTTCGGATGTGGCTGGCGAGCCCGCCGCACCGCGCGAACCTGCTCAACCGGCGCTGGCGTGAGATCGGCCTCGCCGCGCTCCACGCGTCCTCCGCGCCCGGCACGTTCGGCGGCCGCGAGGTGACGGTGCTGACGGCCGACTTCGGCGTCCGCCGCTAGCTCGGCGCCCGCAGCGGTCATCCCGCAGGTTCCGCGCCGGCCCTGACGGCTGCGACTCGGGCGACTCGGGCGTCCGTAGAAGCAGGAAGCGCGATGCCGGAGATCTCCCGCTCGCGCGACGCTCCCGGTTCGGCGACGGTTGCCCCAGTCCATCTGGAGGGGCCTGATGTCCGCATACACGCCTCCTGTGCCGCGGGCGATCCCGGAGGCTGTTCGGCAGCTCGGCTGGTTCGCCCTCGTCGGCGCCGTCGCGTTCCTCGTTCCGTACCTCGGCGTGTCGGTGCTCGACCTGCAGCACGATCTCTTCTACCTCGGCTACTTCGCGGTGACGATCGGGTTGATCGGCGTCTACGTCCGCTCCGAGCGCGTCGAGGTGGCCGAGATCTTCCGGCGCCGCCGGCGCTGGAGCCTCGGAATCGGCTCGCTGCTCGCCGTCTTCCTCGTCGTGAACGTCTTCACGACGGAGGACGCGACCGCGCGCCCGGCCGGCGTCTACTTCCTCTTCGAGCTGCTGTGGCGCGGTGTCGGCTACGGCGTGGTCGACACGCTGCTGCTGACGGTCTTCCCGTCCTTCGTCGCGTACAAGCTCCTCCGCGGCCGGGTCGACGGGCTCGCGGGGAAGCTGCGGTTCACGGCGCTGACGCTGCCGCTCGTGATCGTCGCGACCGCGACCTACCACTGGGGCTACCCGCAGTACCGCGACGACGGCCTCGGCCGACCGGAGACCGGGAACCTCCTGATCTCGATCCCGGCGTTCGCGACGGCCAATCCGGTCGGATCGCTCGTCGCGCACGTCTCGCAGCACGTCGCCGCGGTGACGCACAGCTACGAGTCGGAGATCTTCCTGCCGCCGGCCGTGAAGGCGTGAGGGCGATGGGACACGAATCCATTCGAACGGCGAGACCGCTGCTCGGCGTGCGCCGGCCGGGCCGGCTCGCGCTGGCGGTCTTCCGCCTGCCGCTGCCGCTGTACCGACGCGGATGGGGCCGGCTGCTCGGCCACACGTTCCTGCTGATCGCGCACGCCGGCAGGAGGACCGGCAAGCGGCGCGAGACGGTCGCGATGGCGCTGACCTATGACCGGCGGACCTACGAGGCGGTCGTGTGCTCGGCGTGGGGGCCGAACACCGACTGGATCCGCAACATCCGCGCCCGGCCGGCACTGCAGATCACGATCGGTCGCGAGTCGTTCACGCCCGAGCAGCGCTTCCTCTCGGAGGACGAGAGCGTGGCCGTCGCCGACGAGTTCCGCCGCCGCCATCCCTGGCGGCTGCGGCTCCTCTCGGCGATCCTCGGCTGGGGCGACCTGCGCTCCGAGGCCGCCGTGCGAGCGTTCGTCCGCGGGCATCCTTTCGTCGCGTTCCGGCCCGCGCAGCGCGCCCGGGAGGATTCGAACCTCCGACCAACGGCTTAGAAGGCCGCCGCTCTTCCGCTGAGCTACGGGCGCCCGTTGTGCCGAAGGGTACTCGAGCCACGTTTGCGCTCCTTCCCGCCGGGGACGCGTCCGGGGACGCGACGAGACGAGACGAGGAGGACCGATGGCGAACGAGCTGCAGGGCAAACGGGTGGCGATCCTCGCCGCCGACATGTTCGAGCGGGTGGAGCTCATCGCGCCCCGGAAAGCGCTCGAGGAGGCCGGGGCGACGGTGGAGGTGGTGTCGATCCACGAGGGCGAGATCCGCGGCTTCGACCACTTCGACCCGGCGGACGCCGTGCGGGTGGACCGGACGGTCGAGGAGGCGCGCGCCGACGACTACGACGCGCTGCTGCTCCCCGGCGGCGTCGGCAACCCCGACCAGCTCCGAGGCGACGAGAACGCGGTCGGCTTCGTGCGCGACGTCTTCGAGCAGGGCAAGCCGGTGGCGGCGATCTGCCACGGGCCCTGGACGCTCATCGACGCCGGCGTCGCGGCGGGGCGGACGCTCACCTCGTGGCCGACCCTGCGCACGGACCTGGTGAACGCGGGCGTGAACTGGGTCGACGAGGAGGTCCACGTCGACCAGGGGCTGGTGTCGAGCCGCAAGCCGGACGACCTGCCGGCCTTCTGCGCGAAGCTCGTGGAGGAGCTGGCCGAGGGGCGCCACGCCCGCCAGGCCGCCTGAGGTCAGGCGGCGAGGTCCCGCAGCGCCTCGCCCTCCCGGGCGCGGGCGAGGCGCTCG
>DATHTC010000270.1:0-14790 GCA_035463735.1 Gaiellaceae bacterium
CTCGCGCTCGGCGAGTACCTCGCCGGCGCGGTCGTGGCGCTCATGCTCGCGGGCGGGAACGCGCTCGAGTCGTATGCCGCCGGACGCGCACGCCGGGAGCTCCGCGCCCTCGTCGAGCGCGCGCCCCGCGTGGCGCTGCGACGGCGGGGCGAGGCGGTCGAGCAGGTGCCGGTGGACGAGGTGCGGCCGGGCGACGTCGTCGTCGTGCGCGCGGGCGAGCTCGTCCCGATCGACGGCCACGTGCTCGGCCACGACGCCGTCGTCGACGAGTCGGCGATCACCGGCGAGCCGCTCCCGCGCAGGCTCGGGGCGGGCGAGCCGGTCCGCAGCGGCGTCGCCAACGCAGCCGACGCGTTCGAGGTGCGCGCCGCCCGTCCCGCCGCGGAGAGCACCTACGCCGCCCTCGTGCGGCTGATGCGCGAGGCAGAGGCGGCCCGGGCCCCGTTCGAGCGGCTGGCCGACCGCTACGCCGCCTTCTTCCTCCCCGTCACGCTCGCCGTCGCCGGCACGGCCTGGGCCGTGAGCGGAGATCCCGTGCGCGCGCTCGCCGTGCTCGTCGTCGCGACGCCCTGCCCACTCATCCTCGCCGCCCCGATCGCGCTCGTCGCCGGCGTCTCGCGCGCCGCGCGGCGGGGCATCATCGTCAAGGGTGCAGCCGCGATCGAGCGGCTCGGCGAGGCGCGGACGGCGCTCCTCGACAAGACCGGCACGCTGACGGTCGGCGTGCCCGAGCTGGAACGGGTCGCGACCGTCGACGGCCACGGCGAGTCCGAGCTGCTGCGCCTGGCCGCGTCCGTCGACCGCCTCTCCGCGCATCCGCTCGCGGAGGCGCTCGTGCGCGCGGCAGCGGCACGCGGCGTGGAGACGGCGTTCCCGCAGGACGTCGAGGAGGCGTTCGGCCGGGGGGTGGAGGGACGCGTGGACGGACGCCGCGTCGCCGTCGGGAGCGCGTCGTGGCTCACGCAGCGCGGCTACACGGGCGCGGCCGCGCCCGAGGTCCCGGGCCACGCGCGCGTGCTCGTGGGCGTCGACGGCGCGCTCGCCGGCGTGATCGTCCTCGCCGACCACCTGCGCGAGGATGCGGCGGCCGCCGTGCACGCCCTGCGCGAGGCCGGGATCGAGCACGTCGCGCTCGTGACCGGCGACAAGGCGGGCGTCGCGGAGGAGATCGGCCGAGCCCTCGGCGTCGACCGCGTCTACGCCGAGCAGACCCCGGCCGACAAGCTCGAGCTCGTCCGCCGCGCCCAGGCGCGGCCGGAGCTGCGCCCCGTGCTGATGGCCGGCGACGGCGTCAACGACGCGCCCGCGCTCGCGCTCGCCGACGTCGGCGTCGCGATGGGCACCGCCGGCGCCACCATCGCCTCCGAGGCCGCGGACGCCGTGATCGTGGTCGACCGGATCGACCGCCTCGCCGACGCCGTCCGGATCGGCCGGCGGTCGATGGGGATCGCGCGCCAGAGCGTGCTCGTCGGCCTCGGCCTCAGCCTCGCGGCGATGGGCGTCGCCGCCTTCGGCTACCTGCCGCCGGTGTTCGGCGCGCTCCTGCAGGAGGGGATCGACGTCGCCGTGATCCTCAACGCCCTGCGCGCGCTGCGGTAGACCCGCAGCCGGGATCGGCGTCGCTCCCGATGGCCGGGGCGCCGCAGCTCGGCACCGTGAGGGCGACAAAGGAGGACTCCATGAAGGTCAAGGAGCTGATGACCACGGACGTGGCCACCGTCACGCCCGAGACGTCGCTCAAGGAGGTCGCGTCGATCCTCGCGGCACGCGGAATCTCCGGCATCCCGGTGGTCGACGCCGAGGCACACGTGCTGGGCGTCGTCTCCGAGGCGGACATCCTGCTGAAGGAGCAGGGACGGACCCGCGAGAGCGGGCGCTTCGCCTGGTTCCTCGAGCCGAAGTCCGTCGGCGACACCGCCAAGCTCGCCGCCCGCACCGCGGGCGAGGCGATGACCTCCCCGGCCGTCACGGTCGGACCCGAGCGGCCGGCGTCCGCGGCCGCGCGGATCATGGTCGAGCGCGCGGTCAACCGGCTGCCGGTCGTCAAGGACGAGCGGCTCGTCGGGATCGTCACGCGGGCCGACCTGGTGCGAGCGTTCACGCGCCCCGACGACGTGATCGAGCGGGAGATCCGGACCGAGGTCGTCGAGCGGGCGCTGTGGCTCGCGCCGGACACGATCGACGTCGAGGTCCGCGAGGGCGAGGTCGAGCTCACGGGCGAGCTGGCGACGCAGACGGACGCCGAGGTGCTCGAGCGCCTCGTCGGCCGCGTCCCCGGGGTCGTCTCGGTATCGTCGCGCGTGACGTGGCGGAGCGACGACAGGTCGCGCGAGGCGCTCGCGCGCTAGCACGGTGAGCTCCCCCGCGGGCGGCGCGCCCGCGCACGCCTTCGGCGTGCAGGACGCGGTGCGCCGCCTGCAGGCGGCCGGCGGCGGGTACGAGGTGGTGCACGAGTCGCCGGGCCTCGAGCTCGGCGTCTACGTGCTCGTCGCGCCCGAGCCGGACCGCCAGCAGCCGCACGACGACGACGAGGTGTACCTGGTCCTCGAGGGTCGCGGCGCGCTCGAGGTCGAGGGCGACTCGATCCGGCTCGAGGAAGGCGACGCCGCGTTCGTCGCGGCCGGCGCCGACCACCGCTTCACCGGCTACGAGGGGCTTGCGGTCCTGGTCGTGTTCACGCGGCCGCGCCCGTGACCGCGGACGTCCTCGTCGTCAACGCCGGGTCGACGAGCCTCAAGCTGAGCGTCGTCGCGCCCGACGGCTCGGCGGAGCGGCTCGAGTCGCTGGAGGACGCGGCCGGGCGCGAGCTGCTCGCGGCGGGCCACCGCGTCGTCCACGGCGGCGCGCGCTTCCGCGACCCGGTCGTGATCGACGACGAGGTCGAGGCGACGATCCGCGAGCTGACGACGCTCGCCCCGCTCCACAACGCGCCCGCGCTGCGCGGGATCGACGCGGCCCGGCGCGCGCTCCCGGAGCTCCCGCAGGTCGCCGTCTTCGACACGGCCTTCCACGCCGACCTGCCGCCCGAGGCGTCCACGTACGCCGTGCCCGCGCGCTGGCGGGACGACTGGGGCGTGCGACGGTACGGCTTCCACGGGCTCTCCGTGCAGTGGGCGGCCGAGCAGGTGCCGGTGCCGCGGCTCGTCGTGTGCCACCTCGGCGGAGGCTGCTCCGTCACCGCCGTGCTCGAGGGCCGCTCGGTCGACACGACGATGGGGTTCTCGCCGCTCGAGGGCGTCCCCATGGCGACCCGCTCCGGCTCGGTCGACCCGGGCGCGCTCGTCTACCTGCTGCAGGAGCGCGGCCTCTCGGTGGACGAGCTCGACGACGCGCTCGAGCACGCGTCGGGCCTCTTGGCGCTCGGCGGGCTCGACGAGCCGCTGGGGTTCGCCGTCTACACCTATCGCGTCGCCTGCGCCGTGGCCGCCGCGGCGGTCGCCCTCGGCGGGCTCGACGCCGTCGCCTTCACCGCCGGGGTCGGCGAGAACCGCGCCGACGTGCGGGACGCGGTCGCCGCCCGGCTTGCGTTCCTGGAGCCGTTCCGCGTCGAGGTCGTGCACGCCCGCGAGGACGTGGTGATCGCGCGCGCGGTGCGGGCCCTCCTCGGCGCGTCCTGACGCGAGCCCTGTTTCCCGCTTTCGAGTGGACAAGTAACAGACTGTTACTTGTCCGCTTTCGCGTCGTATCCGGGCGAAGGGGCCGCTGCCGGCGCGCAGCGAGGCGTGGCCAGGCACGACTTCAAACCGCGCTAGTGACAGTCTGTTACTTGGTCAGTCCCGCGCCGGGGGCCGGGCGACGACACGGGCGATGTCGAGCGTCGACAGGATCCCGAGCGGCCGGTACGCGTCGGGCTCGGTGACGACCAGGTGCGCGGTCCCGTACTCGGACATGAGCTGCGCCGCGCGGCGGAGGCTCTCGTCCGGGCGCACGGTGACCACCGGCGTCGCCGCGGTGCCGCCGGCGCTACGACCCTCGAGATCGCCGTCCGAGGCAGCGGCGGCGAGGTCGAGGTCGGACACGATCCCCCACCCGCCGGGGCCGACGTCGTCGTCGGCATCGGTGAAGACGACCACGCAGTGGACGCGGTACGCGTCCATCATCCGCGCGACGGTCGTCAACGCCGCCTCCGGCGGACACGTCAGGACGCCCGGATGCATCGCCTCGGAGACCTTCACGGAGGCCAGCGTCCCCGCCGCCGCCGTCTCGATCCGCTCAACCTCTGCCATGGCGCCATCGTTGCCCGCAGCGGCGTCGGCGTCATCAGGAGAAATCCGCACCACCTGTGGGTCGTGCCACCGATGCCCGAGGTGGGGTACCGCGTCACGCTGGCGCAATGAACCGGATCGCGGTGATCGCGCCGCTGCGCGAAGGCACCGAAGAGGAGGCGCTGGCGCTGCTTGCCGACGGGCCGCCCTACGACCCGGCCGAGGCCGGCCTCGCGGCGCACTGGGTGTTCCTCTCCAGCAGCGAGGTGGTGTTCGTGTTCGAGGGCTCGTTCGTGGAGAACGCCGTCCGCGAGCTCGCCAACGACCCGGTCATCTCCGCCACCTTCGCACGCTGGGGGCCGCTCCTCGTCGGCCCGCCCCGGCTCGCGCACGAGCGGTACCGCTGGCCCGCCTGGACCGAGGGCGAGCGGGCGCTCGGGTAGCGCGCCGCCGCTAGACCTGCTCGGCCTCGTCGCCCTCGAGCAGCCCGCGCGCGAGCGCGTAGCGGACGAGCTCGGCGCGCGTCGAGAGGCGGAGCTTCTGCATGATGTGGGCGCGGTGCGTCTCCGCCGTGCGGACGGAGATGTAGAGCATCTTCGCGATCTCCTGGTTCGTGTGCCCGAGCGCGAGCAGGCGCAGCACCTCGCGCTCGCGCTCCGACAGCGGGTCCTCCTCCGCGCGCTGCCGCGCCTCCGCCTCGGCGGCGACGAGCCGTGCTCCGAGCGCCGGATGCACGTACCGGCCGCCGTTCGCCACCTCGCGCACGGCGGCCACGAGCTCGGCGTCCGCGGCCTCCTTCAGGACGTAGCCGGAGGCGCCCGCCGAGAACGCCTCCCGCACGTAGCTCGGGTCGTCCTGCATCGAGAGCACGAGCACGGTCGCCTCCGGCGCCGCCTCGAGCACGCTCGGGATCGCCTCGATCCCGCCCCTCTCGGGCATCACCACGTCCATCAGCACGACGTCGGGCTTGTTCTCGATCGTCTCGAAGATCGCCTGGCGACCGTTGCCCGCCTCGCCGACGACGGCGATGTCCTCCTCCGCGTCCAGCAGCATGCGGAGGCCGGCGCGGACGACCGCGTGGTCGTCGACGATCAGCACCCTGATCTGGCGCTCCTTCTGCCTCTTCGCGGCCGTCATCGCACCGGAACCTCTACCACCAACGTCGTGCCTGCGCCGCGGGAGGACTCGATCGCGAGCCGCCCGCCCACGAGCGCGATCCGCTCGCGCATGCCGACGAGTCCCAGGCCGCCGGTCGTCGTCTCCACCACCTCGTCGGCCTGGAAGCCCTCGCCGTCGTCCTCGACGACGGCCACGACGCTTGTGTCCTTGTTGGTGAGCAGGACGCTGACGTTGCGCGCGCGGGCGTGCTTCACGACGTTCGTCAGCGCCTCCTGGACGATGCGGTAGACCGCCGTCTCCGCCTCCGGCGGCAGCCGCACCCCGCGCAGGCGGGACTCGAGCTCGACGGTGATCCCGGTCTGGCCGCGGAAGGTCTCGATCAGCCGCTCGAGCGCCGGGACGAGCCCGAAGTCGTCCAGCGCCTTCGGCCGCAGCTCGATGGCGAGCCGGCGCACGTCCTGGAGGGTCGAGACGACGAGCTCGCGCATCTCGGCCGTCGCCTCCCGCACCCGCTGGGGATCCGCCTCCTCCAGCGAGCGCAGGCCGAGCAGGATCGACGTGAGCGCCTGCCCCGTCTCGTCGTGCAGCTCGCGCGCGAGCCGCTTGCGCTCGAGCTCCTGCGCCTCGACGACGCGCCGGACCGCGTCGCGGCTCACGCGCTGGGACAGGTGGACGGCGGTGGCGGCGCGCGAGGCGAGCGTTTCCGCGAGCCGCAGGTCGTCCGCCGTGAAGCGGGGGTCGCCGGCCTGCTTGTCGAAGGCGGCGATGACGCCGATCGCCTGCTCGTGGTGGAGGAGCGGGACGAACAGCCCCGACCGCGCCGCGAGGCGGCGCACCGTCTCGACGTTCACCTCCGGGTCGTCGAGCACGGAGTCGACGCGCTCGGGCCGCCGCCGCTCGAGCACGCGTCCGGCCTTCGACTCGTGGATCGGGAACGTCGCGCCCACGATCTCGTCGGCGCCCTCGCCGTCGGCGGCATGCACGCGCAGCTGGTCACCCTCCGGAAGGACGATGAGGACGAGCCGCGCCTCGAGCAGCTCCCGCAGCCGCACGCAGACGAGCGTCAGCAGGCGGGGGAGGTCGATCTCCTCCGCGAGCGCGTTGCCGACCTCGGTGAGCGACTCGAGCTGGCGCAGCCACCGGGTCGCCGACTCGTAGAGGCGCGCGTTCTCGATCGCGACCGCGGCCTGCGCGGCGAGCAGCCGCAGCAGGTCCTCGTCCTCCTCCGTGAAGTCGCCGCCGCCCTCCTTCTCGGTCAGGTACAGGTTCCCGTAGGCGACGCCGCGGAGCAGGATCGGCACGCCGAGGAAGGTGTGCATCTCGGGGTGCCCGGGCGGGAAGCCCACCGAGCGCGGGTCGTCGGCGAGCTCGTGCAGCCGCAGCGGCTGCGCCTCTCGGATGAGGACGCCGAGGATCCCGCGGCCGTGCGGCAGCTCGCCGATCAGCTCGCGGAGCTCCGGGTCGACGCCGTGCGTCAGGAACCGCTCCAGCCGCTGGCCGCTGCGGTCGATCACGCCGAGGGCGGCGTAGCGGGCGCCGGTCAGCTCGGCCGACGCCTCCACGAGCTTCTGCAGCACGGATTCGAGCGAGAGCTCCGAGCTGAGCGCGATCCCCGCGCGAACGAGCGCCCGCAGCCGTTCCTGCGAGCGTGTCTCGGGCTCGTGCGTGGCCACGACGCGGCCAGTATCTCAGCGACCCAGGCCGTCAGGGGATTCGCGGAGCGCCATCGGAGGGCGCGCGGATGCGCCGCATGGGAGCCGCATGGCACAACGGGAGGCGATGAAGGCGAGCGTCGCCGAGTCGGAGTACGACCTCTCTGCGGCGGAGGAGCGCGAGTCGGCCGCCGAGTCGGACGGGCTCCAGCTCTTCCTCAACGAGATCACGCGCCGTCCGCTGCTCACGGCCGCCGACGAGGTGCGCCTCTCCAAGCGCGTCGAGCGCGGAGACCCCGTCGCCAAGCGGCAGATGATCGAGTCGAACCTGCGCCTCGTCGTGTCCGTCGCGAAGCCGTACCGCGGCCTCGGCGTCCCGTTCCTCGACCTGATCCAGGAGGGGGCGATCGGGCTCAACCGCGCCGTGGAGAAATTCGACTGGCGGCGCGGCTACAAGTTCTCGACCTACGCGACCTGGTGGATCCGCCAGGCGGTGCAGCGTGCGGTGACCCGCCAGGCGCGGACGATTCGCGTTCCCGTGCACGTCGTCGAGCGCCAGCACCGGCTGCTGCGTGCGGCCTCCGACCTCGAGGCGGCGCTCGGACGCGAGCCGACCCGGCGCGAGCTGGCGGACGCGACCGGGCTCACGCAGCGGCAGATCGACGAGACGGTGCAGGCGACGCAGCCGCCCGTGTCGCTGAACCAGCCGGTCGGCACGGACGCGGAGGACGAGCTGTGCGACCTCGTCCCGGACGAGTGGGCCGACGACCCGCTCGAGGAGACGGAGGCGGTCGAGACGCGGGCCCGCGTGCTCGAGGCGCTCGAGGGGCTGCCGGAGCGGGAGCGCGTCGTGCTCGAGGAGCGCTTCGGCCTCCACGGCGACACGCGCACGCTCGAGGACATCGCCGCCGACTTCGGCGTCACGCGCGAGCGGGTGCGGCAGCTGGAGAAGCAGGGCCTGCGCAAGCTCGCGGCGCTGACGGACAGGTAGGGCGGAGCGTCCGTAGTCAGCCGCACGCCCGATCGGCGCCGCGGCGGATGCCTCCCCTGCGGCCCGTCGCCAAAGTCGAGGCAGATCGAAAGGAGGCTTCATGACAACCGTGCTCTCGCCGGCCCCGAGCGTGGAGGTGCTCGAGCGCGACGACGCCCTCGTCGTCGAGATCGACCTGCCGCGGACGGAACCGGCGTTCACCGTCAGCGTCGAGCCGAGCCGCGTCGTCCTCACGGTGCCGCGCGAGCCGCCCGTCCACCGCGCGTGGCACGTCAACCCCGACGTCGTCCCCGACTGAGTCGGGTCGCAGCGCCGGGACATGTCAACCCACGTCGAGGAGACCCGATGCGCAAGCTCGTGATCATGGGCGCCGGAGGGCGCGACTTCCACAACTTCAACGTCGCCTTCCGGAACGACCCCGAGGCGCGCGTGGTCGCGTTCACCGCCACGCAGATCCCCGGCATCGACCACCGCGTGTACCCCCCCTCGCTCGCCGGCACGCGCTACCCCGACGGGATCCCGATCCGGCCCGAGGAGGAGCTCGAGGCGCTGGTCGCGGAGCACGGGGTTGACGAGGTCGTGCTCGCGTACTCCGACCTCTCCCACGACGACGTGATGCACGCGGCCTCGCGGGTGCTGGCGACCGGCGCGACGTTCACGCTGCTCGGCCCCAAGGAGACGATGCTCGAGTCGACGAAGCCCGTGATCGCCGTGGGTGCCGTCCGCACCGGCTGCGGCAAGAGCCAGACGAGCCGCCGGATCGGGCGGATCCTGCTCGACGCCGGCCTCAAGGTCGCGCTCGTGCGGCACCCGATGCCCTACGGCGACCTCGAGCGCATGCGCGTGCAGCGCTTCGCGACCCGTGCGGACATCGACGCGGCGCACCCCACGATCGAGGAGCGCGAGGAGTACGAGGCCCCGGTCGCGATGGGCATGGTCATGTACGCGGGCGTCGACTACGCGGCGATCCTCGCCCAGGCGCAGGCTGAGGCGGACGTGATCGTCTGGGACGGCGGCAACAACGACTTCCCGTTCCTCCGGCCGGACCTGTTCGTCGTCGTCACCGACCCGCTCCGCCCCGGCCACGAGCTCCGCTACCACCCCGGCGAGGCGAACCTGCGGATGGCGGACGTCGTCGTCGTCAACAAGGTCGACTCGGCGTCGCTCGAGGCCGTCGAGCACGTGCTCGCCGACGTGCGCGCCGCCAACCCGACGGCGATGGTCGTGCGTGCGAACTCGCCGGTCACGCTCGACGAGGGGCCGTCGCTGATGAACGCGTCGGTGCTCGTCGTGGAGGACGGCCCCACGCTCACGCACGGCGGGATGCCGTTCGGCGCGGGCACCGTGGCGGCGCAGGCGGCGCGCGTGGGGATGCGGGTCGACCCGCGCGAGAGCGCGGTCGGGTCGCTCCGGGACGTGTACGAGCAGTACCCGCACATGGGCGCGGTGCTGCCCGCGATGGGCTACTCGGACGAGCAGCTGCGCGAGCTCGAGGAGACGATCAACGCCGTCGAGTGCGACGCCGTGATCACGGGGACACCGATCGACCTGGCACGCCTGATCCGGTCGCGCCACCCGATCCGGCACGCCACGTACGAGCTCGAGGAGCTCGGCGAGCCGACGCTCGCCCAGGTGCTCCAGCCGCTGATCACCGCGGCGAGGATCGCGCCCCTCGTGGGCGCGTAGGGGGAGAGCGCGGGGCGCCGACCCGGCGCCCCGCGTCCTCCGCACGCGCGGGCGCTTGACAACTCCGCCTTGGTTTAGTCAAATGACTAAGTCATATGACCAAGGAGGAGATCCCGATGGAGCACGAGCGTCCGTCCACGCTCTACTCCTCCCCGGCGGAGGCGATCCGCGCCCCCGCCGAGGAGTACCTCTACGTCGCCTGCCTGCACGAGGGCACCGGCGTCGAGGCCCCCGACTTCCTCGCCGTCGTCGACGCCGCGGAGGGCCGGATCGTCCACGAGACGCCGATGCCGAACGTCGGCGACGAGCTCCACCACTACGGCTGGAACCGCTGCTCGTCGGCGTGCCACGGCCCCGACCGCTCCCATCTGGTCGTCCCGGGCTTCCGCTCGTCGCGCGTCCACGTGATCGACGTCGGCACCGACCCCAGACGGCCGCGGATCGAGAAGGTGATCGAGCCGGAGGAGCTCGTTCGCGAGACGGGCCTCACGCGCCCGCACACGGTCCACTGCATGCCGGGCGAGAACATCGTCATCGCGATGCTCGGCGACGCCGACGGCAACGCCGCCGGCGGCTTCGCCGTCCTCGACGCGCGGACGTTCGAGGTCAAGGGCCGCTGGGAGAACGGCGGCGCCCACCCGTCCTTCAACTACGACTTCTGGTACCAGCCGCGCCGCAACGTCCTCGTCTCGTCCGAGTTCGGCGAGCCGAACGCGTACGAGCCGGGGTTCGACCTCGAGGACGTGGCCGGCGGGCGCTACGGCCGCGGCCTCCACTTCTGGGACCTCGAGCGGCGGACGCTCGAGCAGTCGATCGACCTCGGCGAAGGCGGGCTCGTCCCGCTCGAGATCCGCATGCTGCACGACCCCGAGGCCGAGCAGGGCTTCGTCGCCGCGGCGCTCTCCAGCACGGTCTTCCGCTTCCACCGCAACGGCGCGTGGCAGGCCGACCCGGTGATCGACATCGACGCGGTCGAGCTCGAGGGCTGGCCGATCCCGGTCCCGAGCCTGATCACGGACATCGTCCTCTCGATGGACGACCAGGCGCTGTACGTGTCCAACTGGTTCCACGGCGACCTGCGCCGCTACGACGTCTCCGACCCGGCGAGCCCGCGCCTGACCGGCCGGCTGTGGCTGGGCGGGCTCCTCGGGAAGCCGAACGACGCGGGACGCGACCTGAACGGCGGGCCGCAGATGCTCCAGCTCTCGCTCGACGGGCGCCGGCTCTACGTCACCAACTCGCTCCTCTCGACCTGGGACAACCAGTTCTACCCCGGGCTCCGCTCGTGGCTGCTCAAGGTCGACGTCGGCGAGGACGGGTCGATGGAGGTCGACCGCGACTTCTTCGTCGACTTCCACGACCGGCCGGGCGGACCCGCGCGGGCGCACGAGGTGCGGCTCCCGGGCGGCGACTCGACCTCGGAGATCTTCCCGTGATCCTCGCCAACCACGCGGGCGAGGACGTCCTCCTCGCGGTCCTGGCCGGGGGCGGCACGAGCGCGGTCGGAGGGGTCGTCCTGCTGGCCCGCACGAAGCTCGACGGGCTCCTGCGCCGGCTGCGGCCGCGGGAGCGGAAGCAGGACTCGCGCTAGCCTCGTGCGGTGGCCGCACCCTCGCTAGCGCGGCTGGCCGCGGAGGAGGCGCTCCTCGACGCCGCGGAGCGCCTCCTCCTCGAGGTCGGGCACGCCGGAATCACGACCAGGCGCCTCGCCGCCGAGGCGGGCGTCAACCACGGCCTCGTCCACTACTACTTCGGCTCGGTCGAGCACCTGCTCGTCCGCGTGCTCGAACGGTTCACGGAGCGCCTGACGGCGCGGCAGCGCGCGCTCTACGCCGATCCCGCGGTCCCGTTTCTCGAGAAGTGGCGCACCGCGATGCGCTACCTGACCGAGGCCGACGTCGAGTACGAGAAGGTCTGGCTCGAGCTCCAGGCGCTCGCGTGGAACCGTCCCGAGCTGCGCGGGCAGGTCGCGCGCGTGAACGGCGAGTGGCGCGACGTGCTGCTGGAGGCGTTCGCCGGGCCGCGCGAGGAGTACGGGATCGAGATGCCGCTCGAGGCGCTCGTCTCGCTCGTGATCACGTTCAACGAGGGGATCATGCTGGAGCGCCTCTCGGGGATCTCGAGAGGGCACAAGGAGCTCCTGGACTGGATCGACGGATGGCTGTCGCGCTGACGTCGCCCACGCGCGAGCAGATGCGCGCCCGCTACCCCGACGAGGAGGGCGTCGTCGAGCGCGACGGCGTGCGCGTCCGCTGGGAGCGCTACGGCACGGGCGGCCCGACCGTCCTCTTCCTCCCCACCTGGTCGATCGTGCACTCGCGGCTCTGGAAGCAGCAGCTCCCGTACTTCGCCCGCCACGGCGCCGCGCTCACCTTCGACGGGCGGGGGAACGGCCGATCCGACCGCCCCGTCGGGACCTCTGCGTACGCCGAGCGGGAGTTCGCGGCCGACGCGCTCGCCGTGATGGACGCGTCCGGCACCGAGCGGGCGGCGATCGTGTCGCTGTCGGCAGGCGCGAACTGGGCCGCCCTGCTCGCCGCGGAGCACCCGGCCCGCGTGGCGGGCGCCGTCTTCGTCGGGCCGGCCGTGCCGCTCGGACAGCACGCGGCGCGCACGGTGCACGCCTTCGACGAGCCGCTCGACACGGACGAGGGGTGGGCGAAGTTCAACCGGCACTACTGGCTGGCGCACTACGGGGAGTTCGTCGAGTTCTTCTTCGCGGAGGTCTTCAGCGAGCGGCACTCGACGAAGCAGATCGAGGACTGCGTCGGCTGGGCGCTCGAGACCGACCCCGAGACGCTCGCGTCCACCCACGCAGGCCGCGTGATGCTCCACGACCGTGACGCGTTCCTGCGGCTCTGCGAGCGGATCCGCTGCCCCGTGCTCGTCGTCCACGGCACCGACGACCGGATCCGCCCGTTCTCGACCGGCGCCGCGCTCGCGGAGGCGACCGGGGGACACCTCGTCGCGCTCGAGGGCGCCGGGCACTGCCCGCAGAACCGCGACCCGGTCCGCTTCAACCTCCTGGTCCGCGAGTTCGTGGAGTCCCTGCGATGACCCTGCTCGAGCCCGCGAGGGAGCAGATGCGCGCCCGCTACCCCGACGAGGAGGGCCACGTCGAGCGCGACGGCGTCCGCGTCTTCTACGAGGTCTACGGCGACGCGCCGACGACGTTCCTGCTCTTTCCGACCTCGCCCATCTCGCACTCGCGGCTCTGGAAGGCGCAGATCCCCTATCTCTCGCGCCACTTCCGCGTCGTCGCGTTCGACCCGCGCGGGAACGGCCGCTCCGACCGGCCGGGCGACGCGGCCGCCTACTCGTACTGGGAGTTCGCCGAGGACGGCCGCGCCGTGCTGGAGGCGACGGGGACGGAGCGGGCGATCCTCGGCGGGCTCTGCGACGGCGGCGGCTGGGCGCTCATGCTCGCCGCCACGCGGCCGGAGACCGCCCTCGGCGTCGCCGCCATCGCCCCGTGCGTGCCGTACCTCACGCCGACGCACCCGAACTACCGCCGCTACCCGTCCGGCGAGCCGCTCGACACCGACGAGGGCTGGGCGAAGTGCAACGTCCACTACTGGCGCCGCGACTACCGCGGCTTCCTCGAGTTCTTCTTCGGGGAGCAGCTCCCGGAGCCGCACTCGACGAAGCAGCGCGAGGACTGCGTCGGTTGGGGCCTTGACGGCAGCGCCGAGGCGCTCGTGCTCGCGGACGAGGAGGCGCCGCCTCCGTGGGGGAGCGAGGAGGACGCCCGGGCGCTCCTCGGCGGTGTGCGCTGCCCGGTGCTCGTCGTCCACGGCGACCGCGACGCGTGCCAGACGCGCGAGCGCGCCGCGGCCGCGGCGGAGCTGACGGGAGGGACGCTCGTCGCGATCGCGGACGCGGGGCACCTTCCGCAGGCGCGTCACCCCGTGCCGGTGAACGGGCTCCTGCGGGAGTTCGGCGAGGCGGTGGCGCCGCCCGAGCCGCGGGAGCGGCGCTGGACGCGCGCGACGAGCCGACCGAAGCGCGCGCTCTACGTCTCGTCTCCGATCGGCCTCGGCCACGCGCGGCGCGACGTCGCGATCGCGCGCGAGCTGCGCCGTCTCGTCCCCGACCTCGAGATCGACTGGCTCGCGCAGCATCCGGTGACCGAGGTGCTGGAGGCCGAGGGCGAGCGGATCCACCCCGCGAGCGACGAGCTCGCGAACGAGTCGGCCCACATCCAGCGCGAGTCGCGCGAGCACGAGCTCCACGTCTTCCAGGCCTGGCGGCGGATGGACGAGATCCTGCTCGCGAACTTCATGGTCTTCCTCGACCTCGTGCGCGAGGAGCACTACGACCTCTGGATCGGCGACGAGGCGTGGGAGCTCGACTACTACCTGCACGAGAACCCCGAGCTGAAGACGGCCTCCTACGTCTGGCTCTCCGACTTCGTCGGCTGGGTGCCGATGCCGGACGGCGGGGAGCACGAGGCGTATCTCACCGCGGACTACAACGCGGAGATGATCGAGCACATCGCCCGCTTCCCGCGCGTGCGCGACCGGGCGCTCTTCGTGGGCGACCCCGACGACGTGATCCCGCACGGGTTCGGCCCCGGGCTGCCGCGCATCCGCGACTGGACGGAGGCGCACTTCGACTTCGTCGGCTACGTCACCGGGTTCGAGCCGCCGGGCGACCGGGAGCGGCTCCGGGCCGAGCTCGGGTACGCGCGCGACGAGCGCGTCTGCGTCGTCACCGTCGGGGGATCGGGCGTGGGGAGCGAGCTCCTTCGCCGCGTCGTCGAAGCGGCGCCGGCGGCCCGGCAGGCCGCGCCCGACCTCCGCTTCGTGGTCGTCGCCGGCCCGCGGATCGCGCCGGAGACGCTCCCGGCCCCCGACGGCGTCGAGGTGCACTCGTACGTCCACGGGCTGTACCGGCACCTGGCGGCGTGCGACGTGGCGGTCGTGCAGGGCGGCCTCACGACGACGATGGAGCTCACGGCGAGCGGGCGCCCGTTCCTCTACGCGCCGCTGCGGAACCACTGCGAGCAAGCCGTCCACGTGCGCCACCGGCTCGAGCGCTACGGCGCCGGCCGGCGCGTCGAGCTCGACGGGTCGACGCCGGAGGCGATCGCCGGCGCGATCGTCGAGGAGGCCGGCCGCGACGTCTCCTACCGGCC
>DATHTC010000271.1:0-3680 GCA_035463735.1 Gaiellaceae bacterium
CTCGGGCACCTGGTTGGAGGAGATGCGCTGGGCGAGCCCCTCGACGACGGCGGTCTTGCCGACGCCCGGCTCGCCGATCAGCACGGGGTTGTTCTTCGTCCGGCGCGAGAGGATCTGCATCACGCGCTCGATCTCGGTCTGGCGGCCGACGACCGGGTCGAGCTTCGACTCGGCGGCGAGCTTCGTCAGGTTCCGTCCGAACTGGTCGAGGAGCTTGGAGCTCTTCGCCTTCTCGCCCTGGGCGCCCGCGGCGCCCTGCTGGCGCCGGCCGGGGCCGGAGAGCATGCGGATGATCTCGTTGCGGATCTTCTCGGCGTCGGCGTCGAAGTCGAGCAGGATGCGCGCGGCGACGCCCTCGTTCTCGCGAACGAGGCCGAGCAGGATGTGCTCGGTGCCGATGTAGTTGTGTCCGAGGGAGAGCGCCTCCCGGAGCGCGAGCTCCAGCACCTTCTTGGCGCGGGGAGTGAAGGGAATCTGTCCGGTCGTGACCTCGTCGCCCTGGCCGACGATCCGCGCCACCTGCGCGCGAACCTCCTCGACCGTGATGTCGAGCGACTCCAGCACGCGGGCCGCGAGGCCCTCCTCCTCACGCAGGAGGCCGAGGAGGATGTGCTCCGTGCCGATGTAGTTGTGCTTCAGCGCCCGCGCCTCGTCCTGCGCGAGGACGACGACCTGGCGAGCGCGCTCGGTGAAGCGTTCGAACAAGACCTCGACCCCCTTTCCTAGCTCTCAACGGGCAGCGGGCCCGCCCGTCGGTCGAGGTGACAGGAGTGTAGCCCAGTGGCCCGCCGTGCCCGAATCGGGGTCATCGCGGCCTGCATCCCGTAACCATCGGCAGGGCAAACCCGTTGCTGAACCGCGAATGCGACGGCTCGGCGCGCTCCTGCTCTCGGTGCTCGGCTACTCGGTGCTGGCGCTGCTCGCGCCGGCGGAGGCGTCGCTGCCGGCGGGGCTCGCGTTCACTGCGGCGGCGCTGCTGCTCGTCCGGGAGCCGCGGCCGGCCGACGAGGCCGAGCGCGTCGCGGTCGAGCTGCTGCGCCGCTGACACGACGCACCCGACGGAGATCGCAAGTGGCTCAGAGCCACAAACCCTTCGCGGAGGGACTGAGCTGCGCCGCTCGCGCACGAAGCCGCCCCGCTCGTTAGCTTGTGGCTCAGAGCCACAAGCTCTCGTTCGCGCCGGGCAAAGGAGAAAGGGCCGGACCCGGTCTGCGGCTCACCGGCTCCGGCCCTGTGTCGCGGACGTCGGCTCCCCGGTGCGGCCTCCGGGGCTGTTCTCCGTCCGACACCCCCAAGGTCGGCAGTCGCTCCGAGACCCCTTCTCCCCCGTTCGAGGGATCTTCGCGCCGGCCGTGTCGGCGGCCCCGCGGCGTACGCTCAGTGGATGATCGTCGCGCACCTCGACCTGGACGCCTTCTTCGCCGCCGTCGAGGAGCTCGAGAACCCGGCGCTCAGGGAGGCGCCGCTCGTCGTCGGCGGCGACCCGCACGGGCGCGGCGTGGTCTCGACGGCCAACTACGTGGCGCGGCGGTACGGCATCCGCTCCGCGATGAGTGCCGCGGAGGCGCTCCGGCGCTGCCCGCACGCCGTGTTCGTGCGACCGCGGATGAGCGTCTACCGCGAGTACAGCCGCGCGGTGTGGGACACCGTCGCGGGGGTCGTGCCCGCCGTCGAGCGCACGGGGCTCGACGAGGGCTACCTCGACCTCGACGCGGTCTGCCCGACGTTCGCGCACGCGCGCGGCGTGGCGGAGGCGGTGCAGACGGCCGTCCGCGGCGCGACGAGCCTGTCGTGCTCCCTCGGCGTCGGCACCTCGAAGGTCGTCGCCAAGGTCGCGAGCGACCGGCGGAAGCCCGGTGGGGTCACCGTCGTCCGACCGGGCCGCGAGCGCGAGTTCCTCGCCGCGTTCGACCTCCGTCTCCTGCCCGGCATCGGCCCGCGGACGGACGAGCGGCTGCGCCGCCTCGGGATCGACACGCTCGGCGCGCTCGCCGCGCTCACGGACGACGAGCTCGACACGCTGCTCCCCGGGAAGAACGGGCGCGTCCTGCGCGACCGCGCGCGCGGCGTCGACCCTCGCCGCCTCGAGGCGCCGGCCCCGTCGGTGTCGATCAGCAACGAGGAGACGTTCCCGAGGGACGTGTCCGACCGGGAGCGGCTGCACGACGAGCTGCGGCGGATGGCCGCGCGGCTGGCGGAGTCGCTCCAGTCTTCCGGGCGGGCGGCGCGGACGGTGACGACGAAGGTGCGCTACCCGGACTTCGCGATCCGCAGCCGCTCAACGACGCTGCCGGTCGGCACGGACGACGGCGAGCGCATCGGCGAGCTCGCCTGCGCGCTCCTCGACCGCGCGCTGGCGGACCGCCCGGGCGCCCTGCGGCTCGTGGGCGTGGGCGTCTCGGGGCTGGAGGGCCACCGGCAGCTGGCGCTGCCGCTGGCGCCCTCTGCGGATGCCTAGCGCCGGCGCAGGCTGCGCACGAGGCGGCGCGCTCGCCCGGCTGCCCGCAGCTCGCGAAGGCCCGGCGGGTCGTCGGCGACGACCTCGACGAGCGTCGGCTCCGCCGACTCGACGCTGCGGCGGAGCACGGCCTCGGAATCGCCCTCGACGCGGGCGTAGCGGGCGCCGACGGAGCGGGCGAAGAGCTCCAGGTCGGGAGTGACCGCGCCCACGGCAGTCGTGCGGCCGTAGCGCGCGAGTTGCTCGACGCGGATCAGGCCGAGGTGGCCGTCGTTGAAGACGACGACCGTCACGGGCAGGCGGTCCCTGACGGCCGTGAGCAGCTCGAGCCCCGACATGGCGAAGCCGCCGTCGCCGACCACCGCCACGACGGAACGGTCCGGCCGGGCGTGCGCGGCGCCGACGGCCGCGGGAAGCCCGAACCCCATCGACTGGAAGTCGGCCGGCACGAGCAGCGTCCGCGGCTCGAGCACCCGGAAGTGGCGGCGCACGAGCTGCTGGTGGAGGCCCGAGTCGGCGGCGAGCACGCCCTCGCGCGGCAGCGCCTCCCTGAGGGCGCCGAAGAACGCCGCGCCCCCGCCGTCGACGCCGCGCAGCGCGGGCTCCGTCCGGTCGGCCGCGGCCGCCGCCGCCAGCAGCGCACGCCGCTGCGCGGCGAGCGCGTCCACGGCCCAGCCTTCCTGCTCGGTGTCGGGAAGCGCGGCGAGCAGGGCACGCATGAAGTCCGGCACGTCAGCGCGGATGCGCACGGAGGCGCCGCCCGCGGCCAGGGACGCGTCGGCGGCGTCGACGTGCACGAGCCGGTCGACTTCGGCCCTGAGGCGGTAGCCGAGCGTGCCGTTGTGGGAGAACTTGCACCCGAGCGCCAGCACGAGGTCGGCCTCCGCGAGGAATGCGTTGACCGCGTCGCCCTCGCGCCCGGCCGCGTCGACGACCAGCGAGCGCAGGTCGTCCTCGGGGACGACCCCGCGCCCGGACGTCGTCGCGAGCACGCCCGCGCCGACGCGCGCGACGATGCGGCGCACCTCCCCCGCCGCTCCGGCGGCGCCCTGGCCGGCGAGGACGACCGGGCGGCGCGAGGACGTGAGCCGCCCGGCGACCGCCTCGACGTCGGCCGGCGCGGGCGGCGGTGCCGCATCGACGTCCGCGGAGGCAAACGCAGACTCGTCGTCGGCGAGCTCGACCACCACCGGCCCCGACTCCCCGCCGAGCGCGAGCGCAT
>DATHTC010000272.1:0-4851 GCA_035463735.1 Gaiellaceae bacterium
CCGCGCGCAGCCGTTCCTCGACATCCGCCCGCTCGTCCGCTCGGGCGGCGAGCAGGGGCTCCTCTCGGTCGCCTTCCACCCGCGGTACGCGACGAACAGGCGCTTCTACGTGAACTACACCGACCGGAACGGCGACACGAACGTCGTCGAGTACCGCTCCAACGGCGACGTCGCGCTGCCCCGGACGGCGCGGCGGCTCACGTTCGTGCGCCAGCCCTACAGCAACCACAACGGCGGACAGCTCGCCTTCGGGCCCGACGGACGGCTCTACGTGGGAATGGGCGACGGCGGTGCGGGCGGCGACCCGGAGAACCGCGCCCAGGACATGGGCGCGCTGCTCGGGAAGCTGCTCTCGATCAACGTCGCGACGAAGCACGTCCGCATCGAGGCGCTCGGCCTGCGCAACCCCTGGCGGTTCTCCTTCGACCGCGCCACGTGGGACCTCTGGATCGGGGACGTCGGCCAGAACGCGTGGGAGGAGATCGACTTCCTCCCGCGCCGCAGCCCCGGGGTCGAGAACTACGGCTGGGACGCGTTCGAGGGGCGTGCCCGCTTCGAGGACAAGCCGATCACGACTGGGCGGCTGATCGCGCCGATCGCGGTCTACGGGCGCGACGGTGGCTGCTCCGTCGCCGGCGGCTTCGTCTACCGCGGCGCCGCGGTCCCGGCCGCGAAGGGGCGCTACTTCTACGGCGACTACTGCTCGGGCATCGTCTGGAGCCTGAAGCGCGGCGCGCGGCCGCTCGTCCGGCGCGAGCCGTTCCGGGTCGAGTCGCTCGTCTCCTTCGGCGAGGATGCGCGCGGCGAGCTCTACCTCGTCTCGCTCGAGGGCCGGATCTACCGCCTCACGCGCTGAGGATCAGCCCGCGCGGCGGCGCCTGACGGACGGGCCGCTCTGGCCGAGTGCCGCGTAGGCGAGCGCCTGCAGCGACTCGTTCAGGTTGCGGAGCTCCGCGGCGACGCGGAGGAAGCCCTCGTCCGCCTCCTGCCGACGGTTCAGCCGCGCGAGCTCGGCCGCGATCACGTCGAGCCGCTCGAGGAGCGCCTCGAACTGGCGATCCGAGAGATCCTTTCGGTCCATCGCGGCGATGCTAGACGATGGCCGCGCGTCCGCGCCCAGCGCAGGACGAGCAGGCCGATGAGCGCGCCCGCCGCGTCGATGGCGACGTCCAGCGGCTTCGCGGCCCGCCCCGGGACGAAGTGCTGGTGCAGCTCGTCCGAGAGCGCGAAGGCGACGGCGGCGGCGAAGGCGGGCACCGGTGCGAGGGCGCGCGTCAGCAGGGCGGCGAGGATGGCGTACTCGGCCGCGTGTGCGAGCTTGCGGAGCAGGAGGTCCCACGTCCCGAGCCCGGTGCCGAGGCTCGGGATCCCGGAGAGCGCGAACATCAGCGTCGCCCAGGCGAGCGCCGGCAGCCAGCGCGACTGGAACGAGCGCCCGCCGCGGTGACCGTCGCCCGGAACGTCGCCTGCGGCGCCGGGGGAGGCAGTGGGCGCCGCCACGCGGCCATGGTAGTCTCGCGCCGCACATCGGCGAGCGGTGAGGGAACTCCGGTGCGAATCCGGGACGGTCCCGCCGCTGTGAGGGGAGACGCTCTCCGCCAGACGCCACTGGCCTCGGCTGGGAAGGCGGCGGAGGGGGAGCCCCGAGTCAGAAGACCTGCCGCCCGCCGCCGAGTTCGAACCCCTCGCGGAAGGAGGATTCGTGCTACGCCGTACGTTCGCCGCCGTCGCCGCCGTGGCGGCGCTCGCCGCGCTTGCCCCCACGGTCGCCCTCGCGGCCCGTGTCACCATCAGGGTCGAGGGACGGACGCAGACGCTGTTCGCACCGGTGCCGCGCGTCGTCGAGGCGGCCACGCCGCTCGAGGCCCTCGAGCGGGCCTCGGTCGCCGGCGAGTTCTACTACCACGTCGCCGAGGCGAGCTTCGGCCGCTACGTCGACCAGATCGGCCGCTACGCCGCCGGCGGCTCGAGCGGCTGGGTCTTCAAGGTGAACGACGCGTCGCCGCCGGTCGGCGCCGACGCCGTGCAGCTGAAGGACGGCGACTCGGTGCTCTGGTACCACGCGGAGTTCGGCCCCGCAGGCGGGCCGCCGACGCTGCGCCTCGCAGCGACGTCCCGCCGCGCGCGCGGCGCGCGCTGCTACCGGGTCACGGCGTTCGCCGACGCCGGCACCGGCCGGCCGGCCTCGTTCGCCACGCTCCGGGTCGACGGTCGTCGCATCCGGACGACGAGGCTCGGGGTCGGATGCCCCGGCAGGCATTCCGGGCTCGTCCGGGCGACGCTCGCCGGCGCGATCCGCTCCAACGCGGTGCGGTGAGGCGCTCCGCCGCGCTCCTGCTCGCCGCCGCGCTCGCCGCGGCCGTCACGGCGTGCGGCGGCGGTGAGGCGGCGGGTGGGGAGGGGGCCGCGACGCTCTGGGTGACACGCGACCGCGGCGCGACCGTCCTCTACGACGAGCAGGTGCCGGCAGGGCAGACGGTGCTCCAGGCGCTCGACCGCGTCGCGGACGTCGAGACGCGCTACGGCGGCCGCTTCGTCCAGTCGGTCGACGGGCTCGACGGCTCGCTCGCCGAGGGCCGCGACTGGTTCTTCTTCGTGAACGGGATCGCGGGCGACCGGAGCGCCGCCGAGTACCGGCTGCGCCCGGGCGAGCACGCCTGGTGGGACTACCACGGCTGGGCGGACGAGCCGGAGGTGAAGGTCGTCGTGGGCGCCTTCCCGGAGCCGTTCGTGCACGGCTTCGACGGTCGCGTGCGCGAGGCGGTCGTCCTGTACGACGACGGGGCGGAAGCGGTCCTGGCGCGCCGGCTCGCGCGGATCGTCGGCGGACGGGCCGTGCGCGGGGCGGCACCGGTGGACGCCAACGTGCTCGCCGTCGTCGGGCCGCGCGAGACGATGCGGGCGACGACCGCCGGCGCCGCGGGCGCGCCGGTGCGCTTCGAGGTCGGCGCGCGAGCCGCAGCAGCCCTCGCCCGCGACCCGTCACGGTATGCGCGGAGGTTCGCGGTCCCGTGAGGCTCCAGCCCGTCCCCGCCGCGATCCTCCTCGCCGGCGCCGGCGCGGCGGCCCTGCTCGCCCGCCACGTGTGGTCGGTCGCCGCCATCGCCGGCGTGCTCCTCGTGGTCTGCCTCCGCGCCCGCTCGCCTTCGCGTCGCGTCTACCTCTTCGGTGCGCTCACGACGGGGCTCGGCGTGCTCGTGCTGTCGCCGTTCCTGCAGACGACGGGGTTCGAGGTGCTGTGGTCGGGCCCGACCGTGCCCGTGCTGGGGACGCTCGACGTCACGCGCGAGGAGCTCGTCGCGGCGGCGCTCAACGGCCTGCGGCTGGCGGCGGTCGGGCTCGCATTCGCGGCATACGCGCTGCTGCTCGACCACGACCGGCTGGTCGCCGCGGCCTCGTTCGCGCGCCGGTCTGCCCTCGCGGTCGCGCTGGCGACCCGGCTCGTCCCGACGCTCGAGCGCGACGCCGCGGGGCTGGCCGAGGCCGTGCGCGGGCGCGGCGTCGCCGTCGAGGGCGTCCGCGGTCACGCGCGGCTGCTCTCGCCGGTCGTCGCGGGGTCGCTCGAGCGGGCACAGAACCTGGCGGAGGCGATGGAGGCGCGCGGCTTCGGCCGCCCCGGCGCGACGCGGCTGCCGCAGCCGGCGTGGCGCGCGCAGGACCGGGCCGCGGTCGTCGCGGCGCTCGTGCTCGTGGTGCTGGGGGCGATGTGGCTCTAGCGCGGGTCGAGCGGCTCACGTTCCGGTATCCCGGCGTCGACGTGCCGGCGCTCGCCGACGTCTCCCTCAGCCTGGATCCGGGCGAGGTCGTGGCGCTGCTCGGCCCCTCGGGGTCCGGCAAGTCGACGCTCCTGCGCGCGCTCGCGGGGCTCGTGCCGCATTTCCACGGGGGGCGCTTCGAGGGACGGGTTGCCGTGGCCGGCCGCGACACCCGGGCCGCCCGGCCCGCGGAGCTCGCCGGGACCGTCGCCTCCGTGTTCCAGGACCCGGAGGACCAGGTCGTGATGACGCGCGTCGCGAACGAGGTCGCGTTCGGGCTCGAGAACCTCGGCGTCGAGCCGCGCGCGATCCGGCGGCGCGCGGAGGCGGCCCTCGAGTCCGTCGGCGCCCTCGCCCTCGCGGAGCGGCGGACGCACGAGCTCTCCGGCGGGGAGCTCCAGCGCGTCTGCCTTGCGGCGGCGCTCGCACTGCGCCCGCGGCTTCTCCTCCTCGACGAGCCAACCTCGCAGCTCGATCCCGACGGCGCCGACGCGTTCGTGTCGCTCCTGCACGCCGGCCTCGGCGACGCGGCCGTCGTCCTCTCGGAGCAGCGGACGGCGCGGGCGCTCGCCGCCGCCGACCGCGTCCTCTTCGTCGAGGACGGCCGGCTCCTCCTCGACGCGCCCCGTGCCGACGCCATTCGCTGGTTGCGGGCCGAGCGTCCGGCGTTCGCGCCCGACCCGGCCGCGGCTGTTTCGCCCATCTTGCGCGCGTCCGGCGCGGTTGTCACCATCGACAACGCATGGTTCTCGTACGTGGACCTCCCGGCCGTCCGCGGCGCCTCGCTTGCCGTCCGCCGCGGCGAGGTCGTCGCGCTCGAAGGGCCCAACGGGTCCGGAAAATCGACACTGGCGAAGCTTGCCGCCGGGCTGCTCGCTCCCGACCGCGGCTCCGTCGTCCGCAGCGGCCGCGCCGGATACCTGACGCAGGATCCCGGCAGGTACCTTGCGTGCGAGCGCGTGCTCGACGAGGTCGCTCTCGCCGTCGGTGGAGACGAGCGGCGGGCGCGGGAGGCGCTGGAGCTCGTCGGACTGGCGTGGGCTGCCGCGCGGCACCCGCGCGACCTCTCGAGCGGCGAGCGCGAGCGCCTCGGCCT
>DATHTC010000273.1:0-9902 GCA_035463735.1 Gaiellaceae bacterium
CGTGCCGGCGCGCTCAGGCTCCCCGGTGCGACCCGCACCGCCTGGTACCGGTTCGGGTCGGCGCCGGGCGAGCCGGGCTCGACGGTGATCGCGGGCCACGTCGACCTCGCGGGAGCGCCCGGCGCCTTCCGTCGGCTCGGGGAGCTCGACCCCGGTGAGCTCGTCGTGGTTCGGACGGCCGACGGCCGAGCGCATCGCTATCGGGTCGTCGCCCGCCGTGAGTACGCGAAGGAACGGTTGCCCGCCCGCGTCTGGACGCGTGCCGGTCGACCGGTGCTCACCCTCGTCACGTGCGGTGGGGACTACGACGAGAGGGCCCGCTCGTACGCGGCGAACACCGTCGTGTACGCCGTCGCGGCAGGCTAACCTCGCGCGCATGGCCGATCGCCTCCGCCTCGCGTGCGTGCAGCTGACGAGTCGGGCGGACAAGGCGGCCAACCTGGAAACGGCGGAGCGCCTCGTCGCTCGCGCGGCGGCGACGGGGGCCGAGCTCGTCGTCCTGCCGGAGAAGTGGAACGGGATCGGAACTGCGGAGACGCTGCACGCCCTCGCCGAGCCGCTCGCCGGCGGCGAGTCGGTCGCCGCGATGGCCGGCTGGGCGCGGGCGCACGGGGTCGCCCTCGTGGGCGGCTCGATCACGGAACGCCGCGAGGGGCGCGAGAAGCTCTCGAACACGTGCTGTGTCTTCGACGCCGAGGGAGCGCTCGCGGCCGTCTACCGGAAGATCCACCTCTTCGACGTCGAGGTCGGCGGTCTGGTCTACCGCGAGTCGGAGGCGGAGGAGCCCGGCGACGAGTCCGTGGTCGCGCACGTCGCCGACTGGGCCGTCGGGCTCTCGGTCTGCTACGACGTCCGCTTCCCGGAGCTGTACCGGATCCTCGCGCTCGAGGGCGCGGAGCTGCTGACCGTGCCGGCGCACTTCACGCTCGTCACCGGCAAGGACCACTGGGAGCTGCTGCTGCGCGCGCGCGCGGTCGAGAACCAGTGCTACGTGGCGGCAGCGGCGCAGGTCGGCGAGACGATGCCCGGCCGGCCGAGCTACGGCCGCTCGCTGATCGCCGACCCGTGGGGGATCGTCCTCGCGGTCGCGCCGGACGAGGAGACGGTGGTCAGCGCGGAGGTCGACCGGTCGCGGCTGCAGGACGTCCGCGCGCGGCTGCCGTCGCTGGCGAACCGGCAGCCCGAGGCGTACCGGTGGCCCCTCCGCGCGTGACGCTCCGGGCGGTCCTCTTCGACGTCGACTTCACGCTCGCCAAGCCGGGCCCCGAGCTCGGCCCCGACGGCTACCGGCGCGCGGGGGAGCGGCTCGGGCTCACCCTCGACCCGGCGCGCTACGGCGAGGCGCGGCTCGCAGCGCTCGAGACGCTCGAGGCGCACCCCGAGCTCGCCCACGACGACGAGATCTGGGTGGCGTTCACCGAGCGCATCGTCGAGGGGATGGGCGGCGGGGGCGACGCGGTCCGCGCGCTCGCCGAGGAGATCACGCGCGCGTGGGAGGTGCACGACAACTTCGAGCTCTACGAGGACGTCCAGCCGGTGCTCGCGGAGCTCCGACGGCACCGGCTCAAGGTCGGGCTCGTGTCGAACACGGCGCGCGACCTCCCGGCCTTCGTCGCGCACCACGGGTTGGACGTGGACGCCGCGGTGTCGTCGGGTGCGCACGGCTTCGTGAAGCCGCACCGGAGCATCTTCGAGGCGGCGCTGGCGGGCCTCGGCGTCGAGGCGGAGGCCGCCGCGATGGTCGGCGACTCGCCCGCGGACGACATCGAGGGGGCGCGGGCGCTCGGGATGACGGCGTTCCTCGTCGACCGGGAGGGGCGCTTCCCCGAAGCCGGGGCGCTGCCGAACCTCCTCGCTCTCCCCGTCGCGCTCGGGCTCGCCCGCCCCTCGTAGCTGCCGGCTCGAGCCGCTGCTGGGCCTCCGAGCGCCGCGAGCGGCCGCTCGAGCGGCTCCCGGTCGCCCTCATCGCGCGTCCGCTCGGCCTCGGCGAGCAGCGTCCCGAGTGGCTGAACGGCTCGACGCCAGGCTGCCGGTGGTCGACGTCACTCACCCGGCCGGCGTCGCACGCGACGCCGCGCCCATCTCGACCATGAGCTTCCGGAGGAGCGCGTTGAGCTGCTCCTTCTCGTCCTCGTCGAGCGCCGCGGCGATCAGCCGTTCCTTCTCGGCCTGGACTCCCACCGCCTCCGACCACAGCCGGTCGCCCTCGTTCGTGAGCTCGATCTGCAGAACGCGCCGGTCGTCCTCGTCGGGGACGCGGCGGACGAGCCCGCGCGCCTCCAGCTTGTCGAGCCGGCTCGTCATCGCGCCGGGCGTGATCGAGACGTGCTCCGCGAGCTTCCCCGCCGGGCTCCGGTACGGCGCCCCGGACGCGCGCAGCGACCCGAGCAGGCCCCAGTCGGCGTGGGTGAGACCGTAGGCCGCCGCCGTCTCGTTCAGGCTCTTGTTGAGGAGCCACGCGAGACGCTGGATGCGCTGCACGACGCCTTCGGTCGGCAGGTCGATCTGCGGCAGCTCGCGGCCGAGAATCTCCAGCTTGTCGTCGACGACGTCGCGCTCCACGCCCGGGATCGTACCGCAGCCGTTCGTACCTTGACAGTATTAAGTCTAATTTTTTACTATCGAACAGTTCGATGGCGAACCGACTCTCCCACTTCCTCTTCCGCCTCGCCGGCGGCCGCCCGGAGCCCGGCATCGGCGCGCTCCTCGTGACGCTCGGCCTCGGCATGACGGCGCAGTACGCCCTGTGGACGTTCTTCGCGATCTGGGCGATCGGGGAGCTCGGCCTCTCCGGCGCCGACGTCGGCCTCGCCTTCCTGGCCGCCGCCGGCGCCGGGATGGCCGCGGGCGTCCTCGGCGGGCGCCTCTCCGACCGGATCGGGAGACGGCGCGTGATCCTCGGGGCGAGCGTCTTCCAGTGCGCGCTCCCCCTGCTCGCCGTCTTCTCGCAGACGCCGGCCGCCGGAATCGCCGTGCTCGTCGGGATGTCCGTCGCGACGCCGGTCCGCGGCGGCTCGCTGTCGGCGCTCCTCGCCGACCTCGTCCCCGAGGACCGCCGCGAGCACGGCTTCGGCTCGATGCGCGTCGTCTTCAACCTCGGCGCCTTCACGGGGCCGCTCCTCGGCGCCGCGCTCGTCGCGCTCGCCTGGCCCGCGCTGTTCGCCGGCATCGCCGCCCTGTTCGTGCTCTCCTTCGTCGCCGCGCTCCGGCTCCCCTCGCTGCCGCCCGTCGCGGCGGAGGGCGGTGGCGGCGTGTCGCTGCGGATGTTCGTGGAGCGGTCGTTCGCGCTCGTCTTCGTCGGCGGGATGCTGGCGATGGTCGTCTACAACGCGTTCGAGACGCTGATGCCGGTGTCGCTGACGCAGACGCACGGGCTGGAGCCGGCCGCGTGGGGCGTCCTCTTCGTGGTGAACCCGCTGTTCGTCACGCTGCTCCAGCTGCGCGTCACACGGTGGGCGGCACCGGTGCCGCCCGCCGTGAAGCTCGCCGTCGCGATGGCGCTGATGGGGACGGCGTTCCTGCCGCTGCTCGTCAGCGCCGCCGTGCCCGTGCTGATCCTGGTCCTCGTCGTCTTCGTGATCGGCGAGATGCTGTGGTCGCCCACGGCGGACGCCCTCGTGGCGCGCCTCGCCCCCGTGCACGCGCGCGCGACGTACATCGGCACGGCGAACATGTCGCTCTGGCTCGGCGGCGCGCTCGCGCCGGCGCTCGGCCTCCGCGTCCGCGACGCCTGGGGCGACGGCGCGATGTGGCTGGGCGTCGCGGCCGTCGGGCTTGCCGGCGCCGTCGTGTACGCGGCCGCGGCGAGCGTCCGCCGCGAGGACTCCGTCCCCGACCCCGTCCCGGAGACAGCCTGATGCTCGACGAGCACCGGTTCCACCTCTGCCGCGCCGGCTTCTAGCGCGGCCGCCGCTCGCACCGCTCGGAGCCCTCGCAGAGCCGGAGCACCGTCACGACCGGTGCGGCCCCGCGGCCGCGCGGCCACGCGACCCGGAGCCGCGCCGACGCGGCGTTGTTCGCGAGCGTCAGCTCCCTGAGCAGCCCGCGAGGGTTCGCGCGGTGGACGAGCACGTAGATCCCGGCCGGCACGCCCGTCAGGTCGACGTTCTGCCCGTGGAAGTGTGCGGGGTAGCGGTCGGTGTACCCGACGGAGGTGCCCTGCTCCACCGTCGGCGCCCGCGGCTCGAACTGGCGGCAGTTGCCGAGGAAGAAGGGCGGGACGACCCGCACGCGGTGCGCGGCGTGGCCGTAGTGGTCCGCAAGGCAGAAGCCGCTCTTCCGGTCGCGGACGACGAGCTCGAAGTCCGACGCGCGCCGGAGCTCGTAGCGGTCGAAGTCCATCAGGTGCCAGTGGAAGTGCGGCGAGTCGGCCGTGTACCGGATCCAGCCCACCCGCCGGTACGTGCGCACGCCCCCGCGGCGGAGGCGAACGAGCTGGTCGGCGTCCATGCGGGTGGCGAACAGGCTGCGCCGGCGTCCCTTGATCCAGACCGGTCCGCGGCCGACGTTGTCGACCGCGGAGGCGAAGCCGAGCAGCCAGCGGCCGCGCGAGCCGGAGACGACGAGCCCGCGCGGCGCGCGCTGATCGAGGTCGGGGAGGAGCTCGTCCGCGGGCGGGGCCGGCGTCGGCGGAGGCTTCGGCGCCGGGAGGACGAGCCGAGACGCCCAGTGCGGGCGCGCCTCACCGGGGACGCTCCCACGGAGCGGCGCGACCGCGAGCGCGGCGAGGTCGACCACCGCCAGGGTCGTGGCTCCCGCCTCGCCCGCGGCGACGACGAGCCGCGAGCCGTCCGGAGACCACGCCGGCGCGCCCGGAGCACGGAGCGGGAGCTCGAGCGTGCGCGGCTCCGAGAGCTCGAGGAGCCCGATCCCGCTGCCCGTCGAGTACGCGATGCGCGCCCCGTCGGGCGAGACGGCCGGCTCCAGCTCGTCGCCGGGATCGGCCGTCAGCCGCTCCGGCTCGCCGCCGCTCACGGCGACGCGCCACAGGTCCCAGCTCCCGGCGCGGTCGGAGGCGAAGACGACGCTGCGCCCGTCCGGCGTCCACGTCGGCCAGCGGCCGGTCGTGAGCGGGCGGCCGTCCACCTGCACCGTCCCGTCCGCGACCGCGGCCAGGTGGCGGCCGTCGGGCGACCACGCGGGCTCGGCACCGCGGCGGACGCGCGTCGTCCGGCGCGTCCCGAGCGTGAGCACGAACGTGTCGCTGCCGCGGACGAACGCCACGCGCGTCCCTTCGGGGGACACCGCGGGATCGGCGCCGACGGCGAGCTGCGTCCGCCCACTTCCGTCGGGCCGCGCCGACAGCACGACGCCGCCGCGCTCGAAAACGATCCGCTCCTCCGGTCGCGGCGCGTTCGCCGCGCTGCCGCCCGTCGCCGCGACGGCGAGCGCGACGGCGGCCGCGGCCGCCGCCCTCACGCCGGAACACCCAGCTCGCGCCGCCAGGCCTCGGTGTGCGCGCCGAGCGCAGGCGCCGGGGTCGAGGGGGGTGTGACGCCGAGGTCGGCCGCCGCCTCCGCGAGCGTCGCCACGGGCCCCACGCACACGTCCTCCTGCTCGAACAGGTCGAGCCACTCGGCGAGCGGCCGCGCCTCGAACACCGCGGCGAGCTCGGCCGTCAGTGGCTCCTGCTCCTCGTCGTACTGCCGCTCGGCGAGGTCGGGCCGCCCGACGAGCACGCACAGGCGGGCGAAGAACTTCGGCTCCAGCGCGCCCACGGTGAGCAGGCGGCCGTCCGCGCACGCGTAGACGCGGTAGCAGGCGAGCCCGCCGGTCAACAGCCGCGGGCGCGGGTCGCCGCCGAGCCGGTGCGCGGCGAGCCGATGCGTGCCGTGCGTCATCGAGACGACGACGTGCGAGCCGCGGCCGGTGCGCGCGCGCTCGAGCAGCGCGGCCAGGATCTCGACGACCGCGCCCAGCGCCCCGGCGGCGAGGTCGGCGGCCTGGACGGGCGGCACCGCCGGGGCAGTGTCCTCGAGCACGCCCGCCCAGCCGGCGTAGTTCAGGTCGTGGCCGGCGCGCTGCACGTGCCGCCCCTCGGTTCCGAAGCCGGTGATCGAGCAGTAGACGGCCGACGGCGGCGCGTCGTGCGGGCCGACGCCGAGGCGCGTCGCCACGCCGGGGCGGAAGCTCTCGAGCACGACGTCTGCGCGACGGAGCAGCGCCCGCCCGAGCTCAGGCTCGACCTTCAGGTCGCACACGACGGACTCCTTGCCCGCGTTGAGCACGTCGTGCCACCCCCGCGCGGTCGCCCGCATCGGATCGCCCTCCGGCGGCTCGACCCGGACCACCCGCGCGCCGAGGCGGAGCAGCTCGGTCGTCGCGAAGGCACCGGGGAGGTACCGCGTCAGGTCCACGACGAGCGATCCCCCGAGCGGTTGCACCGGCCGGAAGCCTACGTCCTACAATCGGCGCGCATTGACTGACCGGTCGATCAACCAGGAGGAGCGGCGACGGACGCTGCTCGCCGCGGCCGTCCGCGTGTTCGCCCGTTCGGGCTTCCACGGCGCGAGGGTCGGCGACGTGGCCGCGGAGGCCGGGGTGGCCCACGGGCTCGTCTACCACTACTTCTCCTCGAAGGACGAGCTCCTCGAGACGATCTTCCGCGACACCTGGAGCGCGCTGCTCGCGGCGATGCACGAGGTGGAGCAGTCGGACGACTCCGCGCGCGAGCAGCTCCGGAAGGTCGCGGCGATCGTGCTGCGGACGTGGACGCGCGACCCCGACCTCGTCCGCGTGCTCGTGCGCGAGGTGACGCGCAGCCCGCAGCTCCAACGCGAGATCGGCGAGATCCGGCAGGCGTTCGAGGCGATCGCGCGGATCGTCGCCGCGGGACAGGCGCGCGGCGAGCTGCGCGCGGGGCTCGACCCGCAGCTCGCCGCCGTCGTGTTCTACGGGGCGCTCGAGGAGATCCTCACCGGCTGGGTGCTCGGGCAGCTCCCGGATGCCGAGGACGACGTCGCGGGCGCGGAGTGGGCGGTGGTCGACATCCTCTGCGGCGGCCTCGATCGTGCGCCCGTGACGGCGTGACGGTCGTCGACCCGCGCGTCCTCGTCCAGGGGACGCGGCGCAGCCTCGTCTGGATCCTCGGCCTCGGCGCGTTCGGGCTCGCGTTCGCGCTGACCACGACCGCTGCGTACCTGCCGCCGCTGCTCGGCGAGTTCACCGACTCGACCACGCTGATCGCGCTCGTGCTCGCGGCCGAAGGGGTGTTCGCGCTCACGCTCCCGGTGGTGATCGGGCCGTGGAGCGACACGTTCCACACGCCGCTCGGGCGGCGCCGGCCGTTCATGCTCGTCGCGCTCGGCCCGATGGGCTTCTGCCTCGCGCTCGTCGCGTTCATGCCGAGCTTCTGGACGACGGCGCTGATCGTGTTCGCGTTCTTCTTCGCGTACTACGTGTACGAGCCGCCGTACCGCGGCCTCTACCCCGACCTGCTCCCGGAGGACCGCTACGGCTCGTCGCAGGGGGTGCAGCACGTCCTGCGCGGGACGGCGCTCGGGCTCGCGCTCGTCGGCGGCGGCCTCCTCTTCCACGTGTGGCAGCCCTGGCCGTTCCTCGTCGCCGCGCTCGTCGTCGTGGCGGCGTGCGGCGTCCCCGTCGTGCTCGTGCGGGAGGACGGCGGCCACGGACGCGTGTTCCGCGGCGTCCGCGCGTACGTGCAGACGAGCTGGGGCGTGTTCCGGAGCGAGCGGCTCGTGCGGCGGTTCCTGGTCGCCAACGCCGCTTGGGAGGGGACCTTCGCCGCGGCGCGGACGTTCGTCGTGCTCTACGTGACCGTCGGCCTCGGCCAGTCGCTCGCGGTGTCGTCGCTCGTCCTCGCCGCCGTCGCCGGCGGCTACGTCGTCGCCGCGGTCGCGGCGAGCACGCTCGGGCGGCGGTTCGGGATCGCGCGCGTGATCGTGGTCGCGTCGCTCGTGTACGGGATGGGCTTCCTGGCGGGCGGGCTCGCCCAGGTCTGGCACGGGTGGTACCTGCCACTCATCTTCGGCGTCGCCATCGCCGGCGGGCTCGTGATGACGCTCGCGTGGGGGCTGCTCTACGAGCTGATGCCGGAGGAGCACCGCGGCACCGCGTCCGGTCTCGCCACGTGGACGAAGGGGTTCGGGTTGATCGCGGGGCCGCTCGTCGCAGGCGCCGCGATCGACATCCTCGCCCCGTACCTGGACGCGACCGAGGGCTACCAGGCGCTGTGGCCGCTGTGCGGGATCCCGATCCTGCTCGCGGTCCCGCTCGTCGTTTCGCTCGTGGGCGCCGAGTCGAGGGACTAGCCCCTACGCAGGCGCTGCGGGAGAATCGCGGAGTGGCCGAGAGCCGTCGCTGCGGACGCCCGCGGGCGAACGGACGCTGCGGCCGGGCGACGTGTCTGCTTCCCCGAGGGCCCGGTGGGCGCCCACGGCGTGCGGGCGCGCGAGGAGACCGCCCGCGTGCTGATGCTCTCGACGAAGCGCCGGCCGGACGTCAGCGTCTACCCGGACAGCGACAAGATCGGCGTCTTCCCCGGGAACGACGACGACACGCGCCTCTTCCGCCGCCGCGACGCGGTCGACTACTACGAGGGCGAGGCCGGGGCCTAGCGGAAGGCGTTCCGGCCGGTCAGCGCCTGGCCGACGACGAGCGTGTGCACCTCGTGCGTGCCCTCGTAGGTGAGCACGGACTCGAGGTTGTTCATGTGGCGGATCACGGGGTACTCGAGCGTGATCCCGTTGCCGCCGAGGATCGTGCGGGCCGTGCGGCAGACCTCGATCGCACCGCGGACGTTGCCCATCTTCCCCATGCTCACGTGCTCGGGGCGGAGCGTCCCCTCGTCCTTCTTGCGTCCGAGGTGGAGCGCCACGAGCGAGCCACGGTTCACCTCGAGCGCCATCTCTGCGAGCTTCTGCTGGGTCAGCTGGTAGGCGGAGATCGGCTTGGAGAACACGATCCGCTCGTTCGCGTAGTCGAGCGCGGCCTCGAAGCAGGCGCGCGCGGCGCCGACGGCCCCCCACACGATCCCGTACCGCGCTTCGCTCAGGCAGGACAGCGGGCCGCGCAGCGTCCGCACCTCCGGGAAGACGTTCTCGTCCGGCACGCGCACGTCCTGGAGCACCAGCTCGGACGTGACGGAGGCGCGCAGCGAGAGCTTCTTGTGGATCTCCGGCGCGCTGAACCCCGGCATGCCCCGCTCCACGAGGAACCCCCGGATGTCGCCGTCGTCGGTCCGCGCCCACACGGTCGCGACGTCGGCGATCGTCCCGTTCGTGATCCACATCTTCGTGCCGTTCAGGACCCAGTCGGAGCCGTCGCGGCGGGCGTGCGTGCGCATGGAGGCGGGGTCGGAGCCGGCGTCCGGCTCGGTGAGGCCGAAGCAGCCGATCACCTCGCCCGCGTGCATCGGCGGCAGCCAGCGCTGCTTCTGCTCCTCGGAGCCCCAGCGCCAGATCGAGTACATCGCGAGCGAGCCCTGGACGGAGACGGCGCTGCGGACGCCCGAGTCCCCGGCCTCGAGCTCCAGGCACGTGAGGCCGTACTGGACGGAGCTCGCGCCCGGCAGCCCGTAGCCCTCGAGGTGCATCCCGAACAGGCCGAGCTTCGCCAGCTCCTGCACGAGCTCGCGCGGGAGGATCCCCTGCTCGAACCAGTCGCCGATCTCCGGCAGCACGCGCTCGCGCACGAACTGCCGCACGGTGTCGCGGACGGCGCGCTCCTCGTCGTCGAGCAGCGCATCGAGGGCGAGGAAGTCGAGCGGGTCGAGCGCGGCGGGCTGGTCGGTCGTGACGGCCACGGCCGGATTCTAGGCGGCGGAGCGCCGGCGTCCGTCGACCGAGCTCCGGCGCCTGGCACGGCACGGCGCCCCGAGCAGCGATTTCGCGGCCGGCGCGAGCGCCGCGGCACGGATGTTGGTGCCGGATGCGTGACGGCTC
>DATHTC010000274.1:0-12492 GCA_035463735.1 Gaiellaceae bacterium
TCCTCGACATCCCCATCGGGACGGTGATGTCGCGGCTCCACCGCGGCCGCCGGATCCTCAAGAAGCAGCTCGCGGAGGAGGCAGTGACGTGATCGCAGACTGCGACAAGTGCGAGGAGCTCCTCCAGCCGTACCTCGACCGCGAGCTGACGGAGGCCGAGCAGGTCGAGGCCGAGGCGCACCTGGAAGGGTGCTCGTACTGCGCGCGGCGCTACCGGTTCGAGGCCGAGCTGCGGATGTTCGTCCGCCAGGCGGCCGCGGACGAGCCGATGCCGGCGGAGCTGAAGGAGAAGCTGGCGAACCTCCGCATCGCGCTGTAGGGGCGGCAGCGCGAGATCGTTCGCGGCGCGGCGCGGCGCGGGCGCGGCGCCGGCGTGACGGTTCTGTGACGGTGCCAGGCACTGTAAAGACGCCTCCACGGTGCCTGGCACCGGCATGCACGGGACGGTCCGGCGGTGCGTGGTTCAGCGCTCGCGCGCGCCCACGCCGCGGTGTCGTGACGGTTTGTCACGGTGCCAGGCACCGTGAAGACGCGGGCGCGTGGCGGCCGGGCTGCGGCGCAGTGCGTCAGAGCCCGGGGCCGCGCTGCGGGCCGACGATCACGAGCAGCCGGCGACGGTCGCTCCCACCGGGGAGCGGACGCGTGCGGACGCCGAGCTCGCGCGCGAGGCGGCGTGCGAGGGCGTGGCCGCCGGGCTCGTAGTAGACGGCGGTCTCCTGGTAGTCGAACCGGTCGGCGCGACCGACCCGCGCCACGGTGTACGCGAGCGCGCCGATCTTGCTCGCCATCTGGCGCGTCCAGTTGATGTCGCCGCTGCCGTTCAGCACCTCCACGCGCACCTGCCACGGCGGCGGGAGTGCCGCCTCGGCCGCTGCGACCGCGGCCGCCTGCCGCTCCGCCTCCGCCTCGCCGCCGAGCGCGGGCAGCTTCAGCGCTGCGGCGAGCGCCGCGGCCGCGGCGACGAGTGCGGCCAGCCCCAGCAGTCGACGCCGGGTCGGCCGCTCGAGCGCCTTCGGCGGCACCGGCAGCCCTGCGAGCTCGCGCGCCTCGCGGTGCTCGACGCCGAGGGCCGACGCGTAGACGAGCAGCGTCGTCAGCGCGTCGTCAGGGGTCGGGAACCGGTACACGCGCCCCTCCTCGAGCCACTCGACCCGCTCCTGCGGCAGGCCTGCGCGGCGGGCCGCCTCCTCCCGCGTCAGCTGTCGCGCGAGCCGTGCGCGTGCCAGCGGCGACTCGTCGCTCTGCTGGCCGTGTTGGCGGACGAGCGCGATCACGGGCGGCCCGCTCACCCTAGCGCGGACGGTCGACGTCGCCGGGCGAGCCGAGGTCGTCGCAGGGGACGAGCAGCGGCTCGAGCGCGCGGGCGCCCTCGTCCGGCACCGCAGCCCAGGCCTCCCGCGCGAGCAGCACCGGGTGCCCGCGCTCGCCGCCGTAGGACGCCGCCACCACGGCCGCGCCGCGCTCCCGCCACGCCTCCACGACGCGGTCGACCGCGTCCGCCGCGAGCGCCGGCCCGTCGGCAAGGACGACGACTGCGGCCTCGGCCTCTGCCGGCAGCGCCGCGAGCCCGCAGCGAAGGGACGCGCCGGGGCCGCGCTCCCAGTCGGCGCAGCGGACGGTCCCGGCGTCGACGTCGAGCTCGTGCGCACCCGTCACGACCACGACGTGCCCGATCGAGGGAGCCGCGCGCACGCGCCGCAGCACCTCCGGCAGGAAGACGGCCTGCTTCGGGGGGTCCGTCCCGTACCGGCTCGACGCGCCCGCCGCGAGCACGACGGCCGCCACCACTAGGCCGAGCGCTCGATCCGGATCGAGTCGACCACGACCGGCTGCGTCGGCAGCTCCGTGTTCGGGTCGCCCAGCGTCCCGATCCGGCTGACGACCTCGACGCCGTCCGTCACCGTGCCGACCACGGCGTAGTCGGGCGGCAGCGAGACGTCCTCGGCGGTGACGACGAAGAACTGGCTCCCGGCCGTCCCCGGCGGTTCGGTCGGCGCCTTCGCCATCGCCACGGTCCCGAACGTGTACGCGGTCGACTGCGCGGGCGTGTCGACGGTCGTGTACCCCGGCCCGCCCGTGCCCGTGGCCGTCGGATCGCCGCCCTGGATCACGAAGCCCGGCACGATCCGGTGGAACACCGTCCCGTCGTAGAAGCCGTCCTCCGCCAGGGCGACGAAGGACGCGACTGTCGTCGGCGAGGCCTGCTGGTCGAGGGTGATCGTGAACGTCCCGCAGCTCGTGGCCACGATTGCGCGGTACGTCTGCTCGTCGAGGATCGTCGTCGGCGCCGTGCGCGTGCCCTCGGGTTTCGGCTCGGGCGCCTGGACGTCCCGGCAGCCGGCCGCGGACGAGACGGTCGCGGCCGCCTCGGTTGCGGGCTCGGCCTCCGCGTCAGCCTCGTCGTCTCCGCCGCAGCCGGCGGCGGCGAGCGCGAGCGCGAGCAGGACGGGGGCGAGCAGGCGCATCGGGCCGCGATGGTACCGAGCTACAGCATCGCGAGGGCCCGGCGCACGAGCGCGCGCGCGAGCTCGACCTTGTACGCCGTCTCGGGCAGCGGCGTCGCGGCCTCGAGCCCCGCCTCGCCGTCGAGCAGCCACGGGATCGGCGCCACGCCGGCGAGCCCGATCCGGTCCTCCCCGCCCGCCCGCACGGCCGCGACCCCGACGAGCGCGAATGCCCAGCGCTTCCGGTCCATCGCCTTGAGGTAGACGCTTGCCTCCGGCTGCGGCACCTCCAGCTCGAGCACGAGCTCGTCCCGCGCGAGGGTCACGATGTCGCGGTCATCCTGGTCGGGCAGCCGGTACAGCTCGTCGAGCGGGAGCGCGCGACGGTCGGTGCGGACCGTCGCGTCGAGCGCGAGCAGCGCGGCCGCCGGGTCGGAGGGGTGCGCCGAGGCGCAGAAGCCGTTGGCGAAGATCGCGTGCTCGCGGTGGCGGCCCTCGCGCGCATGGCAGAGCTCGCCGCCGTGGAGCCGGCACGGGTACGCGAGGCGCCAGTACCAGCACCGGGTCGCCTGCAGGAGGTTGCCGCCGATCGTGCCCATGTTGCGCAGCTGCGGGGACGCCGCCAGGCGGCACGCCTCTCGCAGCGCGGCGGGGACCTGCGGGTCGACCTCGAGCTCGGCTAGCGTCGTTCCGGCGCCGATCACGAGCCTCGGCGGCTCTGAGCCACGGCCGCTCACGCCCCGCGGGACGAGGCCCTCGACCTGGACGAGCGTGTCCGCGGCCACGAGCCGCTCCCGGACGAGCGGGACGAGCTCCGTGCCGCCGGCGAGCGGCCGGGCGCCCTCGCCGAGCGACCCGACCGCGGCCTCGACCGACTCAGGCCGTAGGAGCCGCAACCCTCGCGCTCTCCCGCTCCCGCGCCTCCCGCAGCGCGCGCAGCAGCTCCTCGCGGCTGATCGGCAGCGACGTCACCTCGGCCCCCGTGGCGTCACGGATCGCGTTCGCGATCGCGGGCGCGGTGGGGATGATCGGCGGCTCGCCGAGGCCCTTCGAGCCGAGGTTCGTCAGGTGCTCGTCGGGGACGTCGAGGAGCTCGCAGACGATCTCGGGCACGTCGGCGATCGTCGGCACCTTGTACGCGTCGAGCGTCCGCGTCAGCACCGTCCCGTCGCGCGGATCGTCGAGCCGGACCTCCGAGAGCGTGTGGCCGAGCGCCTGCACGATTCCGCCCTCGACCTGGCTGCGCGCGCCGAGCGGGTTGACGATCCGGCCCACGTCGTGGATCGCGACGATCCGCTCGACCGCGACCTCGCCCGTCTCGACGTCGACTGCGACCTCGGCGAGCTGGACGCCCCACGTCAGCACCCGCATTCCGGCCGGGTTGGGGCCGCGCGCGCCCTTGCCGAGGATCTGGCCGTCCCCGAGCAGACCGGTGAGCTCCTCCAGCGGCCATGAGCCCCCGTCGGCGGCGACGATTCGGCCGCCGCGGAGCGAGAGCGTGCGCTGCTCGCGCTCGAAGCGGTGCGCGGCGAGCTCGAGCACCTGCCGCCCCGCGTCGGCGGCCGCCGCGCGGACTGCCGGCCCCATCGACGGCAGGGTCGCCGACCCGCCGGAGACGGTCGCGAACGGCCCACGCGCGCTGTCGCCGACCTGCACCTCGACCCGTTCCAGCGGCAGCCCGAGCTCCTCGGCCGCGATTTGCGCCACCGCGGTCCGCGTGCCGGTGCCGATGTCCTGCATCGCCGTGACGACGTTCGCGCGGCCGTCGGAGCCGAGCCGCACCCACGCATACGACGGTGGCCCTCCGCCTCCGTACCAGACCTGGCTGGCGAGGCCGACGCCGCGCTTCCAGACCGCGTCCGAGCGCGCGCGCACCTCGTTCCGGCGCTCCCAGTGCGGCTCCGCCCGCCGGTAGCACTCCAGCAGGTTCTTGGAGGAGAACGGCCGTCCGGAGACCGTGTCGGTCTCGGCGTGGTTGCGCCGCCGCAGCTCGAGCGGGTCGAGGTCGAGCGCCGCGGCGAGCCGGTCGAGCAGGCACTCGACCGACCACGTCCCCTCGACGAACCCCGGCGCGCGGAACGCGTCCATCGGCGGCAGGTTCAGCCGCGCGCCGTACTCGGTCGTCCGGACGTTCTCGCACGCGTAGAGGAGCTGCATCGGCCCGGCGGTGGAGGGCAGCCAGCCGTCCCACCCGAGCGAGCACGTGAACTCGCCGCCGAGCGCCGTCAGGATCCCGTCGGCCGTCGCCCCGGCGACGACGCGCTGGACGGTCGCGTTGCGGTTGCCGCCGATGACGTTCTCCTCGCGCCGCGACATCGCGCAGCGGACGGGGCGGCCGGTGCGGCGCGCGAGCTCTGCGGCGAGCAGCGTCTGGGGGCCCGCGCTGCCCTTCGCCCCGAAACCGCCGCCCATGAACTCGCAGACCACGCGAACGCGGTCCGCGGGGACGGCGAAGGCTTGGGCGACCTCGTCGCGGACGCCCCACACGTACTGCGTCGACACGTACACGTCGACCCCTTCGCCGCGCCACTCGCACACGGCCTGGTGCGTCTCGAGCGGGTTGTGGAGGAGCGTCTGCGTGCGGTACTCGGCCTCGACCACGACGTCGGCGGCGGCGAGTCCCGCGTCGAGGTCGCCGCGCTCGTACCGTCGTGCGCGCCCGACGAGCGAGCCGCGCCGGACCGCCTCGTCGGGATCGAGCAGCGGCTCGAGCTCCTCCCACTCGACGTCGACGAGCGCGAGCGCCGCGCGGGCGAGCCCCTCCGTGTCGGCGGCGACGGCCGCGACGGGCTGCCCCTCGTACGCCGGCTCGTGCGTCAGCCACCCGACGTCGTCGGGCCCGACCGCGGCGCGCACGCCTCGCGCGGCGCGGGCGCGGGAGAGGTCGATGCGGGCGACGCGCGCGCGCGCGTGCGGGCTGCCGAGCACCGCCGCGTGGAGCATTCCCGGCAGGCGCACGTCGGCCGTGTACCGCGCCTCGCCGCGGGCGCGCTCGTGTCCGTCGACGCGCGCTGCCGGCCGGCCGACGACGGCGCCCGGCCCCGCGGGCCACGGGTCGAGCGCGTCCTCCTCGACGACGACCCACGTCTCGGTGTACCGCCCCTCGATCTCCTTCTCGGTCCTGATCAGCCGCGCCAGCTCGCGATCGCCTCCTCGATCCCGCGGTAGGCGCCGCAGCGGCAGAGGTTGCCCGCCATCGCGTGGCGGATCACGTCGCGGTCCGGCTCCGGCGTCGCCGCCACGAGGGCGGCCGCGGACACGATCTGACCGGGCGTGCAGAAGCCGCACTGGAGCGCGTCGTGACGGACGAACGCGTCGACGAGCGGGTGATCGCGCAGCCCCTCGATCGTGGTCACCTCGCGCTCGCCGACGGTGTGAACGAGCGTGATGCATGACAGCACCGGCACTCCGTCGAGCTGCACCGTGCACGCACCGCAGTGGCCTTCCCCGCAGGCGACCTTCGTGCCGGTCAGGCCGAGGTCGTCGCGGAGCGCCGTCGCGAGCGAACGCCCCACCGGCGCGTCGAGCTCGTGCGTCTCGCCGTTGACGCGCAGGGTCGCCCGCGTCACGGGACGGCGGTGACGGCGAGGATGTCCGCGAGGTGGATGAGGCGCGAGGCCGCACGTCCGGTCTGGATCAGCTCGGCCTCGTCCTCCACGTCCGGGAGCGTTCGCCAGACGTCGCGGGCGGCGAGGAGCAGCTCGCGGATCTGCTTGGTCTCGCGCCGGTAGCCGTTCCGCTCCTCGGTGGCGTTCAGCGCGAGCCCGAGGACGCCGACCGTGTCGGGCTGGCGCGTCCAGATCAGTGGCGTCGCCATCGACAGGTACTGGTGGATCCGCGCGAACGTCAGCGGCTGGGCGAAGCTCTCGGCGCCCGTCGGGTGTGTCGGCTCGACCGGGGGCTCGCCCGCGAGGATCCGCTTCGCGTTGCCGGCGAGGAGCTCGCGCAGCTGCGTGAGGGAGTAGCCCGCCCGCTTCGCTGTTCGCACCGCGTTGAGGAGCATCGACGGCTGGCTGCCGTACGGGTAGTCGGAGGCGTAGACGACCTGCTCTGGCGCGACGAGGCGGAACAGGTCGAGCAGGTCGAGCGCGCTCCAGACGGACGTGTCGAAGAAGACTCCGGCCTTGCGGCCGAGGCGTCCGGCGAGGCCGGCCATGTCCGCGATCCCGGCGTGCGCCACGATCAGCTGTGTCTCCGGGTAGCGCTCGATCAGGCGCGCGAGGTCGTCCGCGATCGGCGGCAGCCCGCGCCCGCCGTGGATCAGGATCGGGACGCGCCGCGCCTCCGCGAGCGCGAACACCGGCGCCAGGCGCTCGTCCGTGAGCATGAACTTCTGCGCCCGCGGGTGGAGCTTGATCCCCGCCGCGCCGCGGTCGAGGCAGCGGACGGCCTCGACGATCGGATCGGGGCCGGCGAGGTCGAGCCGGACGAAGGGGACGAGGCGGCCACCGGCCTCCTCGGCGTGCGCGAGCGTCCGGTCGTTGGCCGCTCGGAAGGCGGGGTCGCGGTCGGGCTCGTCGAGGCAGAAGACGAACCCGCCGGAGACGCCGTAGCGGTCGAAGACGTCCAGCAGCTCCTCGCGGCGGCCGACCATCCCGTCGATGTCGGTGCCGAGGTGTGTATGGGCGTCGAAGACGTCGACGTCCGGCGGCAGCTCGCGGCGCAGCTCGGCGTCGTAGGCGGCGACGAGTGCGTGAGCGCGGGCGAGGGCAGCTTCCACTTCCCGGAGTCTAGTCGGGGTCCGGCGCTCGCCCACCCCGGCGGACAAGCTTCGACAACTCCTTGACATGAGGGTCTGGGCATGGAAGTATTGTCCAAGTTATGTCCACCCAAGGAGGGACTTCGATGAGGAAGCTCTTGGTCGGCGTCGCCGCGGCGGCGCTGCTCGTCGCACCCGCGTCAGCGTCCGCCGGGAACGGCTACGGCAGCGCGATCCAGGAGTGCTTCGGCACCAGCTACGGCCAGGCGAAGAACGCCGCCTGGGACGCCGGCCACGCGGAGAAGCCCGCGCTCGGCGCGAAGCTGACGGCGATCGCGCACGGCTGCGTCGCGCCGTAAGGCGGGCGCTGCGACACACGCGTCAGGCGCGCGAGAACCGCTCCTCGTGGGGAGGAGCGGCAGGTGAGCGCCCGGATCTCCGGGCGCTCACCTACTCCTACGCCGGGGCTTCGGCGCGCGCGAGCAGCGGCGCGAGCGAGCGCGCCCACGCGCGAATCGCATCCCAGTCGCGCAGGTCGACGGCCTCCATCCGGTTGAGCGGGAACCGGAGCGTCGCCGGATCGACGACCCCTCCGAAGATCTCGCGCGCGTCCGGCTCGACCCCAGCGCGCTCCAGCGCCTTCGCGAGCTCGAGGCGGGAGCTCTCGAAGTCGTCGGCCTTCCCCGGCCCCATCGCGAAGACGGCGAACGGCACCGTCCGCAGCGCCTCGCCGTGGCGCTGCAGGAACGTCCGTGCCTCCTTCTGCGGGCGGCCCATGTAGAGCGCCGAGCCGAGCACGACGCCGTCGCAGCCGCCGAGCGACCGCACCTCGGCTGCGGGGACGAGCTCCGTCCGCAGGCCTTCCTGCTCGAGCGTCTCAGCGACCGCGGCGGCGACCTCGCGGGTCGAGCCGTGCCTGGATGCCCAGGCGACGAGCACCTTCATCGGTCCTCCTTTCGGGATCAGCGAAGCGCTCCACGAGCAGACCCGCATCGGGAACGACTACGCATTACGATGCGCGTCCGTGAGCGACGTCCTGATGTTCGCCGACACGCTGCGCTCCAAGGAGCTGCGGCACGAGGTCCCGCTCGCACTCGGCGACCCGATCGGCTACGCGGAGCGCGACGGGCGCCGCCACGTGCTGGCGCCGACCCTCGAGTTTCCCCGCCTCGAGGCGGCCGGGCTCGACGCCGAGCTGCACCCGCTCGAGGAGTACGGCTGGGACGACCTCGTCCGCAGCGGCATGCCGACGACGAAGGCGCAGTACGAGCTGACGCTGCGCATGTGCCGCGACCTGGGGATCGACCGCGCCGTCGTGCCGGGCACGTTTCCGGTCGCGCTCGCCGACCTCCTGCGCTCGCAGGGCGTCGAGGTGACGCCGGACCAGGAGCTCTTCGACGGGCGGCGGCGCGTCAAGAACGCGCACGAGCTGGCGGGCATCCGTCGCGCGCAGGCGGCGGCGCAGGCGGGGATGGCGACGGTGGCGCGGATGCTCCGCGAGTCCGATCGGGGCAACGGGACGCTGACGCTCGACGGCGAGCCGCTGACGTGCGAGCGGGTCAAGGCGGAGGTCGAGCGCGCGTTCGCGGATCACGGCGCAGGGGTGGAGGCGATCATCGTCAGCCACGGCGCCCAGAGCGCCATCGGCCACGACGAGGGCTCCGGGCCGATCGCGCCGGGGGAGACCGTCGTCGCCGACCTGTTCCCCTTCGACCGGAAGACCGGCTGCTGGGCCGACATGACGCGCACGTTCGTCGTCGGCGAGCCCACGGACGAGGCCCGCGAGTGGCACCGACTCTCGCTCGAGGCGCTGCGGCGCTCGCTCGCGGCCATCCGGCCGGGTGTCGAGGGGCGCGAGGTGCACCGCGTCGCGTGCGAGGTGTTCCAGGAGCACGGCTACCCGACGCAGCTGACGAAGCAGCCGGGGGAGGTCCTCCTCGAGGGCTTCTACCACTCGCTCGGACACGGGGTCGGTCTGGAGGTGCACGAGGAGCCCGGCCTCAGCCGCAACGGCCAGGAGCTCGTGGCGGGCGACGTGCTCGCGGTCGAGCCGGGCCTCTACCGCCAGGGCGTGGGCGGCTGCCGGCTCGAGGACCTCGTGCTCGTCACGGAGGACGGCTGCGAGAACCTGACGGACTTCCCCTACGACCTCGAGCCGTGAGAGCGATCCGCACGACGACCTGGGCTCGCGTTCCTCGGCCGTCGCTGAGCGCGTCGGGTCGGAGGGCACAGGATGGGTGATACGGGCCCGGAGAGCACGGCGCGCTCGGCGGCGGCAGGCGGCGGCGGAGCCGAGCTCCGCTCGGCGGGAGCGGACGCCGGCGAGGGGCGCGAGCGGGCCATCGACACGTTCCTGCTCGAACGGCGCCGCTACGAGCCCCCGGCGGCGTTCGCGGCGCAGGCGAACGCGCAGCCCGGCATCCACGACGGGGACGCAGAGGCCTTCTGGGAGCGTGAGGGGCGCGAGCGGGTCAGCTGGTTCGAGCCGTGGGACCGGCTCCTCGAGTGGGAGCTGCCGTACGCGAGGTGGTACGTCGGGGGCAGGCTGAACATCGCCTACAACTGCCTCGACCGGCACCTCGAGGCAGGCCGGGGGGAGAAGGTCGCCTACCACTGGGAGGGCGAGCCCGAGGGCGAGCGGCGCGACGTCACGTACGCCGACCTCCACCGCGAGGTGACGCGGCTCGCGAACGCGCTCGAGGGCCTCGGCGTCGGCAAGGGCACGCCCGTCGGGATCTACATGGGGATGGTCCCGGAGACACCGGTGGCGATGCTCGCGTGCGCGCGCCTCGGCGCGCCGCACACCGTCGTCTTCGGCGGTTTCTCGGCCGACTCGCTCTCCGACCGGCTGCACGATATGGAGTGCGAGGTGCTGATCACGCAGGACGAGGCGTGGCGGCGCGGCACGACGGTGCCGCTGAAGCAGACCGCCGACGAGGCGCTCGAGCGGGCACCGTCGGTGCGCGCGACGATCGTCCTCCGCCGCACCGGCAACGACGTGCCGATGCAGGAGGGCCGCGACCACTGGTGGCACGAGCTCGCGACGGACGACTCGGAGGTCCCGCCGGAGCCGATGGACTCCGAGGACCTGCTGTACCTCCTCTACACCTCGGGCACGACCGCGAAGCCGAAGGGGATCGCGCATACGACCGGCGGCTACCTCGTCGGCGTCGCCTCGACGCACCACTACGTCTTCGACCTGAAGCCCGACGAGGACGTCTACTGGTGCGCCGCCGACGTGGGCTGGGTCACCGGGCACTCGTACATCGTCTACGGGCCGCTCTGCAACGGCGCCACGAGCGTCCTCTACGAGGGCACGCCCGACTTCCCCGACAAGGACCGCTGGTGGGAGATCGTCGCGCGCTACCGCGTCACGATCCTCTACACGGCGCCGACGGCGATCCGGGCGCACATGAAGTGGGGCCCCGAGCACGCGCGCAAGCACGACCTCTCGTCGCTGCGGCTGCTGGGCACCGTCGGCGAGCCGATCAACCCGGAGGCCTGGGTCTGGTACCGCGAGCACATCGGGCTCGACCGCACGCCGGTCGTGGACACGTGGTGGCAGACCGAGACCGGGATGATCATGATCACACCCCTCCCGGGGATCACCACGCTGAAGCCCGGCTCGGCGACGAAGCCGTTCCCCGGCGTCGAGGCGGCGGTCGTGGACGACCGCGGGAACGAGGTCGAGGAGGGCGGCGGCTACCTCGTGCTCAAGCGCCCGTGGCCGGCGATGCTGCGGGGGATCTACAAGGACGACGAGCGCTACCGCCAGACGTACTGGTCGCGCTTCGACGGCGCCTACTTCGCGGGCGACGGCGCGCGCGTGGACGAGGACGGCGACTACTGGCTGCTCGGGCGGGTCGACGACGTGATGAACGTCTCCGGCCACCGGATCTCGACGATCGAGGTCGAGTCCGCGCTCGTCGACCACCCGCAGGTGGCCGAGGCGGCCGTGATCGGGCGGCACGACGCGCAGACGGGGCAGGCGATCGTCGCGTACGTGACGCTGAAGGGCGGCGTCGAAGCGTCGGTGGAGAAGCTCGCGGAGCTCCGGGAGCACGTCTCGCACAAGATCGGGCCGATCGCGAAGCCGGCGAACATCGTGTTCACGCCCGAGCTGCCGAAGACGCGCTCGGGGAAGATCATGCGCCGGCTGCTGCGCGACGTGGCCGAGCACCGCCCGCTCGGCGACACGACGACGCTCGCCGACCCCGCCGTCGTCGAGGAGATCCAGCACCGGGCGGACGCCGAGCAGTCGGAGGACTAGAGGCTCGTGCGCGCCGTCACGGCGCGGGAGCGGCCGGACCTGCAGGGCCGCGTCGACTCGAGCGAGATCTGGCCCGAGTACAACCTGCACGGGGACGTGCTCAACCGCTACTGGGGCCGGCTCGACGAGGAGTTCCCGGACTTCCAGGCGGCCGTCGTCGACGACGAGGACGAGGTGGTGGGGGAGCTCCACTCGGTGCCGATCGCGTGGGACGGGAGGGCGGCCGGGCTCCCCGTCGGGATCGACGGGGCGATCGAGGACGCGTTCGAGCGGCCGGGCCGCGACGCGCTGTGCGCGCTCGCCGCCGAGGTGCTCCCGGCGCGCCGCGGCGCCGGCCTCGCGGAGCGGTTCCTCGCGGAGCTCGCCGGCCTCGCGCGGCGGAACGGGATCGGCGTGTTGCTCGCGCCGCTCCGTCCGAGCCTGAAAGAGCGCTACCCGCTCGCGTCGATCGAGCGCTACGCGGCGTGGGCGCGCGACGACGGGCTGCCGTTCGACCCGTGGCTGCGGACGCACGTCCGGGCCGGCGGCGAGGTGCTGCTGGCGGAGCCGCGCTCGCTCCAGATCACCGGGACCGTCGAGGAGTGGGAGGAGTGGGTCGGGATGGAGTTCCCCGAGAGCGGCGAGTACGTCTTCCCCGGGGGGCTCGCCCCGCTGTCGATCGACCGGGACGTCGACCGCGGCGCGTACTGGGAGCCGAACGTGTGGGTGCTGCACCGCGTCTCCTGACGGCCGTGCTCGCGGCGGCGGCCGTGCTCGCGGCCCCGGCCGGTGCGGCCGAGCCGCGCTCGCCGCGTGCAGACGAGGCGTTCTTCGGCTCGGTGGTCGCGGATGCGCCCGCCGGCGCCTCGCGCGTCGCCGTCTACCTCGGGAACAGGCGCGTCGGGCAGGCGCCCGTGGTGCGGCGCCGCGTCGTCGTCGACGTGCCGCGGCGGCCCGGGCGGTACGACCTGCGCCTGCGGTTCGAGGCCGGCCGCCGCCTCGTGCGGCGGGACGAGGCGCGGCGCGTGTGGCTGCTCCCGGCGTCCGGGAACCGGCTCGTGCGCGGGCGCCGCCGCGACGGCGCGCTCGCCGCGCGCCTC
>DATHTC010000275.1:0-2439 GCA_035463735.1 Gaiellaceae bacterium
GGCCACCGGGCTGCGGTGCCGCTGCTCCTCGAGCGGGGCGCCGATGTCCGCGCCCGCGGCACCGGCGCGATCCGCACCACCGCGCTCGAGGCTGCCGCGGCGAGTGGCGAGACCGAGATCGCCCGGCTGCTCCTCGACGCCGGCGCCGACCCGCGCTCGGCGCAGCCCGGCGGCTTCACGCCCCTCCACGCCGCGGCGCAGAACCGGAACCGGGAGCTCTACGACCTCCTCGTGGAGCGCGGCGCCGACCCCGGAGCGCGCGCCGACGACGGCACCAGCGCGGCGTGGCCGGACGAGGAGACTTAGTGGCTCAGAGCCACAAGCTGTTTCCCGGCGCCGCGAGGGAGCGGCGTTTCGGCTGTTCGGTGCCGCTCGTGGCTCTGAGCCACTAGCCTCCTGCGCGCTCGGCGCTGCGGAGCCCGCCGAGGGCCCACAGCGAGAGCGCCGCCGCGAGCACGAGCGCGAGCCCGAACGCCGCCAGGACGTGCGCCGTCCCGCCCGCGAGCAGTGCCCGCGCGGCCGCGAGCAGCGTCGTCAGCGGGTTGACGGAGGCGACCGCGTGCAGCCAGCCGTCCAGCAGCGCGAGCGGCACGAACACAGGCGCGAGGAAGATCAGCAGGAAGATCGGGAGCTGCATCAGCGGCCCGGCCTGCGCCGAGCGCAGCCGCATCGCCACCCCGGCCCCCCACAGCGTCCCGGCGACGTTCACGACCAGCGCGAGCGCGAGCAGCGCGGCGAGCTCGGCGGGCCCGCCGTCGACGCCCATCCCGGCGGCGAGGCCGACGACGAACACGACGGCGACCGTGAACAGCCAGCGCACCGCCGTCGCCAGCACGTATCCGACCACGATCCCGGACCGGCGCGGCGCGGCGAGCAGCAGCCGCCGCATGAACCCGCGCTCGAAGTCTCTCGCGATCCCGAAGCCGGTGAAGACGCCGCCCATCGCCGCGCTCTGGAGCAGCACGAACGCGAACTGGAACGTCTCGTACCCGGGCCCGTAGTCGAAGCCGGGCACGTCGCCGACGCGCGAGAGGCCGCCCGCGAAGCCGAGGAAGAAGATCATCGGGAAGAGCAGCGCCGGCATCAGCAGGGCCGGGTTCGTGAACACGTTGTGCACGATCCGCCAGGCGACGCCGAGCGCGACGGAGGCGATCGCCCTCACGTCCGGCCCCTCATGTCCGGCTCAGCCGCTCGCGGAAGGCGGCCCGTGCGAGTGCGAGCGCAGCGGCCACCATCAGCGTCCCCGCGGCGAACCCGAGCGCGAGCGCCTGCGCGTCCCACCCGGTCACGATCAGGCTCCGGATCCCCTCGATCAGGTACGAGACGGGGTTCACCGTCGCGATCGCGCGGAACCAGTCGGCCTCGATCAGGTCCCGCGGCAGGTTCATCGAGGACAGGAACAGGGCGACGAAGAAGAGCGGGAACATCCCCTGGACGGCCTCCGAGGAGCCCGTTCGCAGCGCCGCCGCGGTGCCGAGCGCGCCGAACGCGAGCGCGACGAGCGAGGAGAGCGCGAACAGCACCACGACGCCGAGCGGCCCGGCGCGGAAGTGCGCGCCCGCCAGAAGCCCGGCGCCGAGGTAGACGGCGGCCTGGACGACGCCGATCACGACCGCCGCGGCGAGGTGGCCGAGCACGAGCGGCGCGCCGCTCGCCGGCGTGAGCGCGAGACGGTTGAGGAAGCCCGTCTCGATGTCGCGGGCGAGTTCCGTCGCGGCGCCGGAGGAGACGAACAGCGCACCCTGGACGAACGGGATCGCGAGCGCGACGTCGAGGTAGGTGGCGTCGGGGAAGCCGGGAAGCCGGTCGGCCGGGCTTAGCCCGCTCGAGATCACCGCCAGGAAGACCAGGGGGAAGACGAGCGCGAAGAACATGCTCCCCGGCTGCCGGAGCGAGCGGAGCAGCGATCTCCGCGTCAGCTGCGCGACGTTCCCGACCCAGCGGGTCACGCGGGCCACCGGCGGGTGACGGCTCCTGCCCGGGCGCGCCGGCCCCCGCCGCCGCCTGACGGCGCGCACACCCGACCCCGGCGAAGGCCGGTCATGCGGGCACCGGCTCGGGCTCCTGCTCGCCCTGCCCGCCCTCCTGCTCGCCCTCCAGCGTACGGCCCGTCTTCGCCAGGAACACGTCGTCGAGCGTCGGCGCGTGGAGGCGGAGCGTCGCAACCTCGAGGCGCTCCGCGTCGAGTGCGCGGACCACGTCGGCGAGGTCGTGCCCCGGCGCGAGCAGCACGGCCACCGCCCCCGGCTGCGCCGCAGTCCCGTCGCCGAAGCGCCGCAGCACTCCTGTGATCGCAGCGGCCTCGGCCGGGTTCGCCGGCGTGGCCTCGACCGTGGGACGGCCGATCTCCGCCTTCAGCTCCTCGGGCGGGCCCTCGGCGACGATCCGCCCGCGGTGGATGATCCCGACGCGGTCGGCGAGCACGTCCGCCTCCTCCAG
>DATHTC010000276.1:0-8873 GCA_035463735.1 Gaiellaceae bacterium
CGGGCGGCCATGCGTCGGGGCTCCCGTGCGTGAAGGCCGCGCTCGAGCTCCTTGCCGCCGATCCCGAGCGCGCGTGGCGGTGGGCGGCGCTCGCCCTGCTCGCGGACGAGCTCGGCGGCGGGTAGCCCGTTCGAGGGACTCTGACGCGATCACCCGTCCTGGGGAGGACGCGTCGCCCCGGCGCGCGGACGATGCGCAGCACATCTGGCGGCACTGCGGCCGCGCCCGAGGGCGCGTAGAGGAGGAAACGGACATGCACGAGCGCGAGGCACCGGGGACCCGGGCGAGCGCGTTGTGGGGCACGGGGAGCCGTGGCGGCGACGGCCGTGCGAGCGCGCTGTGGGGCCGGCGCGGCGGGGAGGGGCGCGGAGCGCGCGCGGGGGGCCTGGTGGCAGCGGTCGCGGCGCTGGCGGTCCTCGCGCTGCCGGCGGCGGCCGCGGCGAAGGAGAAGGAGAAGGAGCCGCGCGCCTACGTCCCGGCGGCGCTGCTCGCGGCCGCCGAGGCGTCGCCGAATGCCCGCTTCCAGGTGATCGTCGAGGGTCGGCCGGGCGCCTCCAGCGCGGCGGTCGCGTCGGCCGTCGCGGGCGAGCACGGCGCCACCCGGCGGCGCTTCGCCTCCGTCGACGGCGTTCTCGCCGACGTCGGCGGCAAGGAGCTGCTGAAGCTCGCGCGGCATCCGAACGTGCTCGCGATCACGCCGGACGGGACGACCGTCTCGACCGGCTACGAGAACGGCGAGATGTGGCGGGACAGCGTCCGGGTGCGCTCGGTGCTCGACAGCTTCGTCCTCTCCGACTACCTCACGAGCGCGCGGACGCCCGCGATCGCCGTCGTCGACAGCGGCGTCGACGCCTCGAAGCTGTACGACTTCGGCGGGCGCGTCGTGCAGGTGAACCTGTGCAGCCTGTGCTCGTGGTTCGCGACCGGGGACGACTACGGCCACGGGACGATGGTCGCCGCGCTCGCTGCGGGCTCGTCGCCGTACCGCCTCGGCGTCGCCCCGAAGGCGCGGATCGTGTCGCTGCGGACCGCCGACTCGGAGGGGCGCTCCCGCGTCAGCGACGTGATCACGGCCGCAGACTGGATCCTCGCGAACCGCTCCGCGTACAACGTCCGCGTCGCGAACTTCTCGCTCGCGCGCGCGGAGGCGACGAGCATCCGGTTCGACCCGCTCGCGCGGGCCGTGGAGCGGCTCTGGTTCGCCGGCGTCGTCGTCGTCGCAGCCGCCGGCAACCACGGCACCGGCGGGCCGGTGACGATCAAGGCGCCCGGCAACGACCCGTTCGTGATCACGGTCGGAGCGGTCGACCAGCGGCAGACCAGCGGCGTCTGGGACGACGTCGTCCCGTCGTGGTCGGCGTGGGGCACGACGAGGGACGGGTTCGCGAAGCCCGAGCTCGCGGCCCCCGGTCGCTACCTGATCGCCGCCGTCCCGAGCGGAAGCACCCTGCGCGCACGGTTCCCCGATCGGGCGACCGGGAGCGGGATGATGTGGATGTCGGGCACCTCCTTCTCGTCGGCGCTCGTGGCCGGCATGGCGGCCGACCTGCTGGCCGTGCGGCCGTGGTGGACACCCGACCAGGTGAAGGGCGCGCTGATGCTCCGCGCGCGGCCGCTCGCCGGGCAGGGGACGAGGGCGGGCGTCGGCGAGGTCGACCTCTACGGGTCGGTCTACACGTCGTCGCCCGGGAACCCGAACGCGAACCTCTACCAGTTCGTCGGAACCGACTCGTCGGGTTCGCCCCGGTTCGACGGCGAGGCGTGGGCCGCGAGCGTCTCCTCGAGCAGCACGTGGTCGACCGCCGCCTGGAGCGAGGCCGCGTGGAGCGAGGCTGCATGGAGCGAGGCTGCGTGGGCCGAGGCTGCGTGGAGCGAGGCTGCGTGGAGCGAGGCTGCGTGGGCCGAAGCTGCCTGGGCCGAGTAGCGGCGGTCGAGCGTGACGTCCCGAGCGAGGCCGGCCGCTGCGCCGGCCTCGCTCGTTCGAGGCACGACGAACGGCTGGACCCGGCGAGTCCTCCCCCCGGCGGGGGAGGCGCGACGCGGGCCGGGTGAGGAAGCTGGTTCGCAGAGGTCAATGCGGCTCCGCGCGGGTGAGGGCGCGCGGACGGAGGAGGACGATGGGCTCGATCGAGAACGGCACGTCGAGCGCGACCCGCTCGAGCGCGCTCTGGGGCACGGGCAGCCGCGGCGGGGACAGCCGCTCGTCGGCGCTCTGGGGGACGGGCAGCCGGGGCGGCGAGCACCGTTCGCACGCGATCGGGCGCGTCGCGGGCCTGCTCGCGGCGGCCGTGGCCGCGCTCTCCCTCCCGCTCTCCGCTGCCGCCGACGACGCACGTGGGCGCTCGTACGTGGCCCCGGGCGTGCTCCAGGCGGCCGCGAAGAACGACAAGGTCTCGGTGATCGTCCAGGCCGCCCCCGGCTCTGTCCTGCCGACGAGGTCACTCGCGCTGCTCGGCTCCTCCAGGCGCGACTTCGGCCGTCTCGGCATGGTCAGCATGGAGGTGCCGTCGGCCCTCCTCGAGCGCCTCGCCGAGCTGCCGGGGCTGATCGTCACGCTCGACGCGGCCGTCCGCCCCGCGGGGTTTTCCTCGACGCAGCTGTGGCCGTACCAGAACGGGCTGGCGAAGCTGTGGCCGGCGGACGCGGCGTCGGGGCCGAAGCCGCCCGCGATCGCCGTCGTCGACTCGGGTATCGACACCGCCAACCTCTCGTTCGGCGCGCGCGTCGTCGCGCGCCGGGTCTTCGGGCCGTCCTCGAACGGCGAGCTCGACGGCCGCGGCCACGGCACGTTCGTGGCGGGCATCGCCGCCGGTTCGGCGCCGGGGTACGCGGGCGCCTCCCCGACGTCCGACCTCGTCGACCTCGACGTCATGGACGAGACCGGCATGGCGCGCACGAGCGACGTGATCGCCGCCTGCGAGTGGATCCTCGCGAACAAGGGCTCGTACGACATCCGCGTCGCGAACCTCTCGCTGCACGCCGCGTCGATCGTCAGCGTCCGCTACCACCCGCTCAACCGCGCGGTCCAGAAGCTCTGGTTCAGCGGTGTGACGGTGGTCGCCGCGGTCGGCAACTACGGCGTCGCCGGCGGGCCGAGCGGCGTCGTGCACGCACCGGGGAACGACCCGTTCGTGATCAGCGTCGGCGCCCTCGACCTCGGCGAGCGTGCCGGTCTGGGGGACGACGGGGTCGCGTACTGGTCCGCGTACGGCTACACGCTCGAGGGCTTTGCGAAGCCCGAGGTCGTCGCGGCGGGCCGGTACATGGTCGGCCCGGTCCCGCCGGGCTCGACGCTCGTCACCGAGCGTCCCGACAAGGTCGTGGCGCCGGGCTACATGCAGCTCTCCGGAACCTCGTTCGCCGCACCGGTCGTCGCGGGCGCGGCGGCCCAGATCCTCGCCCGTCACCCCGACTGGACGCCCGACCGCGTCAAGGGCGCGCTCATGGCGACGGCGCGGCGCGTACCGGAGGCGTCTCTCCTCCAGCAGGGGCGCGGCCAGGTCAACGCGCTGCGGGCGGCCGCCGCGGTGCAGGCACCCGATCCGAACGCCGGCCTCAACCGCTTCGTCGTCCCCGACCCGGCGGGAGGCGGGATCCCGGTGTTCGACGCCGCAGCCTGGGCCGAGGCGGCGTGGAACGAGGCGGCGTGGAACGAGGCGGCGTGGAGCGAGGCCGCCTGGGCGGAGAACGGCGGCGCCGACGCGGCGTGGGCCGAGGCCGCCTGGAGCGAGGCGGCATGGAACGAGGCCGCGTGGAGCGAGGCCGCCTGGAGCGAGGCGGCGTGGTCCGAGTCGACGTACGAGGACGCCGCGGAAGGCGACGGCACGAGCGTCGAGTCGATTCTCACCGCCGAGGACCTCGCGGAGCTCGAGGCCGACCCCGACCTCCGGCTGCCGGGCGATCCGCTTCCCTGACGACCGCGGCGACGGGGCCGCGGCCGCCGGCCCCGTCGCGACGGTTACCCGCAGGGCGATCGTCTAGAGTCCCGGGCCGATGTTCCGGCACCGCAGAGCCCTGCCGGCGCTCGCGGCCGCCGGCCTCCTGCTCACCGGCTGCGGCGGCTCCGACCCGCCCGACCGCTACGCGCTCGAGCCGACACGCGACTGCCTCGCCGACGCCGGCGTGGCGACCTCGACCGAGGGCCTCGACTTCGTCGCCTCGACGGCGCTCGGCGGCGCGCTCATCGCCCGGCCCGACGGCAACCGCGTCGTGCTGGCGTTCGGCGAGTCGGCGGCGGACGCGATTCGCACCGTGCGTGCGTACCGGCGCTTCGCGGGCGAGCGCATCCCGCTGCAAGACCTGCTCTTCCAGGAGCGGAACACGGTGCTGCTGTGGGAGGAGCCGCCGACGGAGCAGCAGGCGCGCACCGTCGGGGGGTGCCTCGAAGGCTAGAATCGTCGGCGTGACCGAGGTCGGCACGATGCGGGTGAAGAGCGGGCTCGCCGAGATGCTCAAGGGCGGCGTGATCATGGACGTCGTCAACGCGGAGCAGGCGCGGATCGCCGAGGCTGCCGGGGCGGTCGCCGTGATGGCGCTCGAGCGCGTCCCCGCCGACATCCGCGCGGACGGCGGCGTCGCCCGCATGTCCGACCCGGAGGTCATCCGCGAGATCCAGGAGGCGGTGACGATCCCGGTGATGGCGAAGTGCCGGATCGGCCACTTCGCGGAGGCGCAGATCCTCGAGGCGCTCGAGATCGACTACGTCGACGAGTCCGAGGTGCTGACCCCGGCCGACCTCGAGCATCACGTCGACAAGTGGCGGTTCACGGTCCCGTTCGTGTGCGGCTGCACCAACCTGGGGGAGGCGCTACGGCGGATCTCCGAGGGGGCCGCGATGATCCGCACGAAGGGCGAGGCGGGCACCGGCGACATCGTCAACGCTGTCACGCACATGCGCGCCGTCTTCGGCGGGATTCGCCGGCTCGGCTCGCTGCGCGAGGACGAGCTCTACGCGGAGGCGAAGGAGCTCCGGGCGCCGGTCGAGCTCGTCCGCTGGGTGGGCGCGCACAGCAGGCTGCCGGTCGTGACGTTCACCGCCGGCGGAATCGCGACCCCCGCCGACGCGTCGCTGTGCATGCAGCTCGGCGCGGACGGGGTCTTCGTCGGCTCGGGGATCTTCAAGTCGGGCGACCCGGAGAAGCGGGCGCGCGCGATCGTGGAGGCGACGACGCACTACGCCGACCCGAAGGTGCTCGCGGACGTGTCCGCGGGCCTCGGCGACCCGATGGTCGGCATCTCGACGGCGTCGCTGGCGCCCGAGCAGCTGCTCGAGACGCGCGGCTGGTAGCGCACGCCCGGCGTCGCCGGAGCGGGAATCCGACTCGAAACGGCACAAGTAACAGACTGTTGCTTGTCCGCTTCAAAGCGGGAAACAGCGCGCGCCGACGCGCGGGCGGCGGTGTTCGGGCAGCCTCGGTACGCTCCTCGAGCGGACAAGTGACAGTCTGTTACTTGTCTTCTTTCAAGCCAGGTGCGCTCGCGGGCGCCGCGGCGGCGCTGCCGAGCGGCGTGCCGTCGACGGCGTGGGCGCTCGCGACGGGCCGCGACCCGCTCGAGGCGACGCTGGCCGCGGGGTCGCTGCTGCTTCGGCGCGAGACGCGGCGCGTGCCGCTCGTCCTCGCGGCGGTGCCGGTGCATCTCGCCCTGTCGGTCGGCTGGGGCGCCGTGCTCGCGCACGCGCTGCCGCGGCCGACGGCGGCGCGGGGCGCGGTCGCGGGGCTCGCGATCGCGGCGCTCGACCTCGGGCTCGTCGCCCGGCATCACCCTCGGGTACGGGCGCTGCCGCTGCTGCCGCAGCTCGCCGACCACCTCGTCTACGGCGCGATCGTGGGTGCGCCGCTGCGAGAGGGCAGGGAGGGGCGGCCCGCGCGGCCCGCCCCTCCGAGCGATCCCTAGGCGAGCCCGCGGGCCGCGAACTGCTGCTCGACGACGGCCGCCGTGGCGGCGTCGTAGAGCTCGCCGGCGACCTCGATCGTCGCCGCGGCGGCCGACGGCAGCGTCGGGCTGGCGCCGTAGCGGAACCCGGCCTCGAGGATGATCCGGTCGGCCTTCACCGGGCCGAGGGCGCTCCGGATCTGCCAGAGGGCCTGCGACCAGATCCGGCCCGTGCTGTGGATCCGCGTCAGGTCCACGTCCTCGGGGTAGTGCAGGTTCGCGTCGAGGCGGCGCAGGCAGTGCGGTGCCGTCGGGTCGTAGGAGACGGCGTCCCAGTCGGCGATGCACTCCGCGTCGGGAGTCGCGGCGACGTGCGCCGACACGGTCGCGGCGAAGTAGTCCGCGAAGCCCTCGCCGAGCGCGCCGGCCTCGGGGCTGAAGCCGAACCCGAACGGCGTCTGCTGCGAGTCCTGGACCGCGTGACCGTACTCGTGGAGGATCACCTCCGCGTCCTCGGCGTCGTCGACCCCGCCCTTGCCGAAGCGCAGGATGTCGTGCTTGTCCCACGAGTACGAGTTGTCGACGCCCCACTGGTTGATCCGGATGTCCTGCTGCTCCGCGTTGATCGGCCGCAGCTCCGACCCGAACCCGAGCCCCCGGAGGTAGAGCTGTGCCTGCGTGACCCAGAAGTAGGCCATCACCTGCTCGAAGCGGTCGTCGTCGCGCCGGTAGCGGAACGTGTTGGTCGGCGAGTACGCCGGGGCGCCCGTCTCGGCGCGGATGCACGCCCACTCGCCGCACAGGCGGCCGCTGCCGTCGAGGTGCGTCAGCGTCACGTCGTGATAGGCCGGCGCGAGCGCGGCGTAGTCGGCGTCCTTCTGGTCGGTCAGCGACTGGTCCTGCAGGTCGGCGACCGGGTTCGGCAGGAAGACCGTGCCGACGCCCGTGCTCGAGCCGGACGGCGGCTTCGCGGCCAGCGCTCCGCTGACCAGCGCGATCGAGAGCGCGGCCACAGCCGCGACGATGACGGTACGGCGCACGTGAGACCTCCCCTGTCTACGGTGTGCGTGCGGAGCAGGAGCGTACATCCGCGATCGAGGAACGTCGATCGGCCCGGCTCTACACTGGACGCATGCGCGTCGGCGTCCTCGCCCTCCAGGGGAACTTCCGCGAGCACGCGGCGATGCTGCGCGCGCTCGGCGCCGAGGTGGTCGAGGTGCGGAAGCCGGAGCAGCTCGACGGCGTCGACGGCCTCGTCATCCCCGGCGGGGAGTCGACCGCGATCATGCGCCTCGCGCGCCTCTACGGCGTGGACGAGGCGCTGCGCAGCTACGAGGGCGCCGTCCTCGGCACGTGCGCCGGGATGATCCTGCTCGACCGGGAGCACCTCGGGCTCGTCGACGTCGTCGTCGAGCGCAACGCGTACGGCCGCCAGGTGGCGAGCTTCGAGGCGCCGCTCCCGCTCGCCGGGGAGGACGAGCCGCTGCCGGGCGTGTTCATCCGCGCGCCGCGCGTGCGCGACGTCGGGCCCGACGTCGAGGTGCTGGCCGAGCACGAGGGGGAGCCGGTGCTGCTGCGGGACGGCCGCTTCCTCGTCGCGTCGTTCCACCCCGAGCTGACGGACGACACGCGCGTCCACAGACTGTTCCTCGACCTCGTGCGGGAAGGAGGCGCCGTCGGTGGCCGGGCATAGCAAGTGGGCACAGATCAAGCGGAAGAAGGGTGCGACCGACGCGAAGCGCGGACAGGCGTTCTCGAAGCTCTCGCGCGCGATCATCGTCGCGTCCCGCGAGGGCGGGGCGGACCCCGCCGGCAACCTCGCGCTCCAGAACGCGATCGAGAAGGCGCGCGAGGCGTCGATGCCGAAGGAGAACATCGAGCGCGCGATCGCGCGCGGCTCGGGCGCCGGCGCCGACGGGTCGAGCTACGAGGCCGTCACGTACGAGGGCTACGGCCCCGCGGGCGTCGCTCTCTACGTCGAGGCGCTGACGGACAACCGCAACCGCACCGCCGCGGACGTCCGGCACGTGTTCGCCAAGCACGACGGGAACCTCGGCGAGTCGGGCTCCGTGGCGTGGCTGTTCGAGCGCAAGGGCGTCGTGCTCGTCTCGGGCGAGGCCGACGAGGACGAGCTCATGCTCGCCGCCGCCGACGCGGGCGCGGAGGACGTGGAGGCGGACGGGACGTCGTTCAGCGTCACCGCGCCGACGGATGCGCTGGCCGCCGTGCGGGAGGCGCTCGAGCGCGAGGGCTTCGAGGTGGAGTCGTCCGAGCTCACGATGCTGCCGAAGACGACGGTCGCGATCGAGGACGAGGCCGCGGCCCGGAAGCTCGTCCGGCTCGTCGAGGCGCTCGAGGAGAACGACGACGTGCAGGACGTGTACGCGAACTTCGACATCCCCGAGCGGGTGCTGGAGGCGGCCGCCTCCTAGGCCCGGTCGGCCCTTGCCTCGCCTGCGAGCACCGGCGTAGGCTGCCGTCGTGGCTCTCGTCGCAGCGGCCCGGGGACGGTCGCGGGAGGCGGGGATCGGCATCGCCGTCTCGGTGCTCGCCGTGGCCGCGATGGCCGTCGACCACCTGCTCGGTGACGACCCGGGCCTGGAGGATCCGGGCGCATTCCTGCTCGCCTCGGCGCTGTCGCTCGCGCTCGCGTGGCTCCTCTTCGCGCGGGTCGTGCCCCGGGTGAGGGACGATCCGGGGCGCGCGACCACGTACGCGCTGGCCTTCAGCATCCTGGCTGCGCTCGGGGTCTTCGCGCTCCTCTGGCTCGGGCTGCCGTTCGTGCTCGCGGGCGCGGGAGTCGCGCTCGGGCTCGTCGGCCGCAGCGGAAACCGACGCGCCGTCGCGACCGCCGCAGTCGTGCTCGGCGCGGCCGTGCTGCTTCTCGGCGTCGGCTACTACGTCGTCGACGCGATCGAGTCGACCTAGTCCGGCGGCGTCAGCCCCAGGTGCTCCGAGCCGACGACGCCACCGTCGTCGCCGTCGTCGTCGTTCGCCGC
>DATHTC010000277.1:0-15060 GCA_035463735.1 Gaiellaceae bacterium
CTATCGCGGGAGACGACGCAGCTCGCCGAGGCGCTGGTCGAGCTCGGGGTCGAGCCGGGGGACCGGGTGGCGATCTTCATGCCGATGTGCCCGGAGGTCGCGGTCGCCTCACACGCGTGCGCCCACGTCGGCGCCGTGCAGGTGCCAGTGTTCTCCGGCTTCGCCGCGCCGGCCGTGCTCCAGCGCCTGCAGGCATCCGAGGCGAAGATCGTCATCTGCGCGGACCGGTCGCTGCGGCGCGGCCGCCCGCAGGAGATGCGGGCCACGCTGGACGAGGCGCTGCGCGACGCGCCGTCGGTCGAGCACGTCGTCGAGTGGCGCCGCGAGTCGCTCGACTGGCCGGAGCTCGTCACGCGGCAACCCGGCGCGATGGCGCCGCTGGAGGTCGACTCGGAGCACCCGTACCTCCTGACCTACACCTCGGGCACGACCGGACAGCCGAAGGGCGTGCTCCACGTGCACGGGGGGTTCCTCGTCTCCATCGCGCGCGAGGTCGCCTACCAGACCGACGTGCATGCAGGCGAGCGGATCCACTTCGCCACGGACATGGGCTGGATCATGGGGCCGTGGACGGTGGTCGGCGGCGGCGCGCTCGGCGCGGCGATCGTCTTCGCCGAGGGCGCGCCGGACTGGCCCGACGACCGGCTGTGGAGGACGGTCGAGCAGGAGCGCGTGACCATGCTCGGGGTCTCTCCGACGCTCATCCGTGCCCTGATCCCGAAGGGCGAGCCGCGGGCGGACACGTCGTCGCTGCTCGCGATCGCGACCACGGGGGAGCCCTGGAACCCCGACCCGTACCGGTGGCTGCACGAGCGGGTCGGGCGCGGCCGGGTGCCGATCGTGAACCTCTCCGGCGGCACGGATGTCGGCGCGTGCTTCCTCTCGGTCGCCTTGACGGAGCCGATCAAGCCGGTGTCGCTCGGCTTCCCAGCGCTCGGCGCCGACATGGACGTGGTCGACGCCGAGGGGCGCCCCGTTCGGGGCGAGGTCGGCGAGCTCGTCTGTCGCCGTCCGTGGCCCGGGATGACCCGGGGGCTGTGGCGCGACCCCGAGCGGTACCTCGACGCGTACTGGCGCCGGTTTCCCGGCGTGTGGACGCACGGGGACTGGGCCTCCGTCGACGAGGACGGCTACTGGTTCCTCCACGGGCGCTCGGACGACACGCTGAACATCGCGGGCAAGCGGATCGGCCCTGCGGAGCTCGAGTCGGCCGCGGTGGCGCACGCCGGCGTGGCGGAGGCGGCGGCGATCGGGGTCCCCCACGAGGTGAAGGGCGAGGTTGCGTGGGTGTTCTGCGTGCCGAAGCCCGGTGCGGCGCCGACCGAGCAGGAGGTGGCGGCAATGGTGGCGGAGGTGCTCGGGAAGGCGTTCCGGCCGGACCGGATCGTCTTCGTCGGCGCGCTGCCGAAGACGCGGTCGGCGAAGATCGTCCGGCGAGCCGTGCGCGCGCGGGCGCTGGGGACGGATCCCGGCGACCTGTCCTCGCTGGAGAACCCGGAGGCGCTGGAGGAGATCGCGCGCGCCTCACATCGCGCGTGACCTCGGCACGAGACGCGGCGTGCGACCGTCGGCCTCGGAAGGAGCCGGCTTCCGTCCGTACCGGCCGTGTCCCGCTGTGCCGAATACGTGCCGATCGCTCCACAGGGGCGTCAGCGAGACGCCACCCGCCCTACCGTGGAGCGATGGCACGGAATCCGCGGCGCAACCTGCCGGACGGCACGTACCACGTCACGACGCGCGCCGTCGGCGGCGAGCGCGCGTTCCGCGACGACGAGGACCGCCGCCTCTTCCTCTCGCTGCTCGCACGTGCCGCCCGCCGCCACGCCTGGCGCCTCGACACCTTCTGCCTGATGACGACGCACTACCACCTGCTGCTCGCGTGCACCCGCGAGGACCTCTCGGACGGGTTCCGCTTCCTCAACGGCGACTACGCGCGCGCCTTCAACGAGCGGTACGGCCGCCGCGGGCACCTGTTCGCCGGCCGCTTCGCCTCGCAGCTCGTCGAGTCCGAGGAGCACGTGGACGCCGCCCGCCGGTACATCCTGCTCAACCCGGTGAAGGCGGGGCTCTGCCGTGCCGCGGCCGAGTGGCCGTGGAGCAGGAGCCGGTACGGGCGCGACCTCGCCTGACCCGCGTATCCTCCCGCGCGTGGAGTCCGCCCGCGGCACCGCGCTCGTCACCGGCGGCGGCCGCGGCATCGGCGCCCGCGTCGCGCGCGAGCTCGCGCAGGACGGATGGCACGTCCTCGTCAGCGCGCGGACACGGGAGCAGGTCGAGAGCGTGGCGGCGGAGACCGGCGGCCTCGCCGTCGAGGCCGACGTCTCCCGGCCCGAGGATGTCGAGCGGATGGTCGCCGCGGCAGACCCGGTCGACCTGCTCGTCGCCAACGCCGGGATCTCGCGGTTCGAGCAGCGGTCGTGGGAGGTGCCCATCGACGAGTGGTGGCGCGTCCTCGAGGTGAACGTCCTCGGCGTGCACCTCTGCTGCAGCGCCGTGATCCCGGGAATGCTCGAGCGTGGCCGCGGCCGGATCGTGATCACCGGCAGCGGCGCCGCCTACCTCCCCGGCACGACCAACTCGGCCTACGGCGCGAGCAAGGCCGCCGTCTGCCGCTACGGCGAGATCCTCGCGACGCAGCTCGCCGGCCGCATCCCCGTCTTCGTGATCTCCCCGGGACTCGTTCGCACCGACATGACCGAGGGCGCGTTCCCGGACGACGCGCCGTGGACGCCGCCGGAGCTCGCGCCGCGCCTCGTCCGCGAGCTCGCGTCCGGCCGCTTCGACGCGCTCGCCGGCCGCTACCTCCATGCCGAGCACGATCCGGTGGACGAGCTTGACGCGCGTGTCGAGCGCATCCTCGCGGAGGACCTGAACGCGATCAGGCTCCGGCGCGAGCCGCGCTGAGCCTCTCAGTCGCGCGGGAGGATCCAGGTCTGCCGCGCACGCCCGAGCAGCCGCCCGTCCTCGCCGTAGAGCGCGGTCGCGGCGAACAGCTTGCGCCCGTCCTCGCCGAGCGGCCGCGCGACCACCACGCAGCGTTCGCCGACCCGCGGCAGCCCGTCGACCGCGGCCGCCATCCGGCCGAGGACGGCGACGCCGCGCTCGTCCCAGCCGACGGCGATCGCGCCCGGGCAGTCCAGCGCCGCCCAGACGAGCTCCGGCGCCGCCTCGCGGGGCACCCACGGCGCCGCGGCCACGTCCCGCCCCTCGACCGGCGCGGCGAAGATGCGGAGGCCGTCCTCGCGGTCCGGGCCGCACACGTAACAGGTGGGGAACGCGTGCACCGCGAAGCCCGGGTAGCGGCGGGAAGCCTCCTCCGCCTCCTCGAAGGAGACCGGCGACGGCACCTCGACGTCGACCTCGCGGAGCGCGCGGCCCTCGGCCACGAGCGTCTCGGCGTCCCAGAGGCGCTCCCCGTCCCAGCGGAGCGGACGGTCGAGCGGCGGCGGCGCGCGGAGCGTGACCTCGGCGGCGTCGGCGCCGAGGAGGCGCGCGACGACGCCCGCCGTGTAGCCGCCGTTGCCGGAGTCGGGAGGGCCGTTGTAGGCGGCCGGGATCGTCGGAGCAGCTCGCGTCACGGGCCGTAGCCTATGTTTTAGACTCAGAGTCGCAAACCATGCGGCTCGCCCTCGCCCAGATCAACACCGTCGTCGGCGACCTCGACGGGAACCGCGCGCGCATCGTCGACGGGATCCGCGAAGCCCGGACCGCCGGAGCCGACCTCGTCCTCTTCCCGGAGCTGGCGGTCACCGGCTACCCGCCGGAGGACCTGCTGCTGCGGCCCGGCTTCGTGCGCGCGGCGGCGGAGTCCGTGCGGGCGCTCGCAGCCGAGTCGCGCGAGCTGGCCGTGCTCGTCGGCGCGCCGCACTTCGACCGGGACCTCCACAACGCCTGCTTCGTCCTCGCGGGCGGCGAGGTGCGCGCCGTCTACCGCAAGCGCTTCCTCCCGAACTACGGCGTCTTCGACGAGGACCGCTACTTCGCGCCCGGCGGCGACTTGTTCCTGCTCCGCCTCGGCGAGACGCTCATCGGGACCACCGTCTGCGAGGACGTCTGGCAGCCCGGCCCGCCCGCCACCGACCTCGCCCTGGCCGGGGCCGAGCTGCTCACGAACGTGTCCGCCTCGCCCTTCCACGTGGGCAAGGACCGCGAGCGCGAGGAGATGCTGATCACCCGGGCACGCGACAACGCCTGCTACCTCGCGTTCTGCAACGCCGTCGGCGGACAGGACGAGCTGCTCTTCGACGGCCACTCGTGCGTGATCGACGACGAGGGGCAGGTGCTGGCGCGGGCGCCGGGGTTCGAGGAGGCGCTGCTCGTCGTCGACGTCGACCCCTCGGAGGTGATCGGGCGGCGACTGACCGACGTGCGGCGGCGGGCACTCGCCCGCGAGCGCGGCGGCGCGCCGCAGGTCGAGACGGTCGAGCTCGGCCCGATCCGGCGGCACGACGCGGCGAGGCTCGCGCCGATGCTCGCCGAGCCGGACGACGAGCTCGAGCAGATGCGCCTCGCGCTCGAGCTCGCCCTGCGCGACTACGTGGACAAGAACGGCTTCCGCGAGGTCGTGGTCGGCGTCTCCGGCGGGATCGACTCGGCGCTCACCGCCGCGCTCGCCGTCGAGGGGCTTGGCGCCGAGCGGGTCCACTGCGTCTCGATGCCGTCCCGGTACTCGTCCGAGGGAACGCGGACCGACGCGAGGCGCGTCGCCGAGTCGCTCGGCACCTCGTTCCTCGAGCTCCCGATCTGGCCCGTGTACGAGGCGTTCGAGGCGGCGCTGGCGGAGCCGTTCGCAGGCCGGGAGCCGGACCTGACGGAGGAGAACCTCCAGGCGCGCATCCGCGGCGTGCTGCTGATGGCGCTCTCGAACAAGTTCGGCTGGCTCGTGGTCACGACCGGGAACAAGTCGGAGCTCTCGGTCGGCTACGCGACGCTCTACGGCGACATGGCGGGCGGCTACGCGCTGCTGAAGGACGTCTACAAGACCGACGTGTTCCGCCTGGCGCGGCACCTGAACGAGCGCGCCGCGCGCGAGCTGATCCCGGCCTCGACGATCGACCGCGCTCCGAGCGCGGAGCTCCGCGAGGGGCAGCGCGACGAGGACTCGCTCCCGGCGTACGCCGACCTCGACGCGGTGCTGAAGCTCTACGTCGAGGAGGACCGTTCGCGGGAGGAGCTGCTCGCCGAGGGCCTCCGTCCCGAGGTGGTGGAGCGGACGCTCGCCCTCGTCGACCGCGCGGAGTACAAGCGACGCCAGGCGCCGCCGGGCCCGAAGCTCCACCCGAAGGCCTTCGGGCGCGACCGGCGGACGCCGATCACGAACCGCTGGCGGGACTGACGGGGTCGCTGCCGTCGAGCGGCTGCGCCGGTGGCCCGTCGGCGAGCACCTGCGCGACGAGCTCGGGGAGTCGCGCCGGCGACAGCGGCACCTGCGCCGCACGGAGCTCGTCGAGCGTCCACCAGCGGAAGTCGTGGACGAACTCGGACGCGAGCTGCTCCGCCGTGAACCGCGGGGCCGGCTCGAACGCGGGCACGCGGACGAGGTAGCAACGCTCGCGCTGGCCGTCCCAGCGCACGCCCGGCACGTCCCACTCGTGCAGGCGCTCCCACACCGGCGGGCCGAGCTCGAACGACTCGAGCCCGAGTTCCTCGGCCAGCTCGCGCCGCAGCGTGCGCTCGTCCGACTCGCCCGGGTCGACGCCGCCGCCCGGCGTCGCCCAGAAGCCGCCGTGAGGGAAGCGGAACTCCACCAGCAGGACGCGGTCGGCCGGATCGACCACGAGCGCCCGCGCCGCGCGGCGGATGCGCGGCGTCTCCAGCCACTCGCGCAGCGCACGGAACCATCGCAGCCGCTCCTCCCACGGCACCGCGGCATTCGCGGGCGAGGTCGACGGGAGGACGAAGAGGGCCGTGTCGCCGAGCCGCCGCTCCTGGAGCCCGAGCTCGGGCCGCTCGCCGAAGGTGCCGCGGTAGGCCTCCTTTCCGACGAACGCGATCACGCGCGGGCGCAGGTCGTCGGCGAGCGCGCGCAGCCGCGCGGCGGCGGCGGCGAAGTCGCCGCGGCGAAGGTCGCCGGACCCCGGCGTGGTGCGGAGCGCGGCGTTCGTCAGCCCGTAGCCGTGCTCGAGGAGCGCGAACTGCTGCTGCGGGTCGAGCACCGTCGGGGTGAAGCCGGCGTCGCACAGCAGCCGCCAGAAGTCGTTGCGGGGGTTCGCGAAGTGCGCGCGCGCCGCAGCCGACACGCGGCCGGGGTTGATCCCGCAGAAGACCGCGCGCAGGCCGGGCGCGAGCACGTCCGGCACGGCGCTCGTCGCGGGCGGCGTCTCGGGTGCCGCGTCCACGCGCCCATGCTAGGCGCGCGCCCGACGGCGTCAGGCCGCCTCGGCGTCCGGCTCGCGCAGCTCGAGTCGCTCCTCGAACAGGAGCCTGACCGCCTCGCCGGTGAGGGACGGCGCCGCGGCGCCGCGCTCGGCGCCGAGCTTCACGACCCTGACGGCGTCCTCGAACGCCCCGTAACACCGGGCGTAACACTCGGCCTCGGAGAGCGTCCGTAGCCGCACGGCCGGAGCGTAGGCGGCGAATCGGACGTCATCCGACCCGCTCGAGCACGCCCGCGAGCCGCGCCAGGAGCACCGCGGGGTCGAAGGCCTCGGCCGGCGCGAGCGCCCCGGCAGCGCATGCCTCGCCGGCCGCGAGCGCCTCCACCCCGGCGACCGCGATCGCCGCCGCGGCCGCATAGACGTCGCCGCCGGCGAGCGCGACGGCGCGCGCCCCGGTGGCTCCGCGCGCCTCTGCGACGACCGTGAAGCGCGCCCTCGCTCGTCGGCTCCGCGGCGCCTCGGGTGCGAGGCGGGATGCCAGCGCGACGGCCGGGGCGGCGAACCGGGCGAACCGCCCTGCGACGGCGGCCACGCGCGGCGCGCGCACGTACGAGCGCACCTCCCGGACATCCGTGTGGCGGGGCACCGTCAGCGGCTCTCCGCCGCCCCACTCGACCCCGGTCCCGGCGCCGAAGGGGAAGCGGAAGCGCCGGGTGGTGGCGCCGAAACGGATCGGCACGAGCGCGCCGTCGACGAACGACGCGAGCGGGCTGCGCATGATGGCGGCGGCCGACCGCTTCGTGCCGCGACTCGTCCCCTGCCCCGCGACGGCGTAGCAGACGTCGAGCCGGTCGACCGGCTCGAGCCCGTCTGCGGCGAGGCGGGCCGCGAGGTCGCCGGGCACGTAGTCGAAGCCGAACATCGTCAGCAGGACGAGCCCGGCGCGCTCGGCGGCCGGCCCGTGGTCCTCGTACAGCCGTCGCGCGAACGCCTGCTCCCCGCTCGTGTCGAGGTAGTGGCAGCCCGCGTCGAGCGCCGCCCGCACCGGCGCGTCACCGACCTCGAGGAACGGACCGGCGAGCGAGACGAGCGCGAAGGCGCCGTCCAGCGCCGCGACGAGGCCCGAGCGGTCGCGAGCATCGGCGACGCGGACCTCGTCGCCCTCACGCGCGAGCGCGCGGAGGCTCGGCTCGGCGCGGCCGACCAGCCTGAGCGCGAGCCCGGCGCGCCGCGCCTCCTCCACGACGAGGCGGCCGGTGTACCCGGTCGCCCCCAGCACGGCCAGCCGGTACGGTCGCTCCGGAACCATGGCGGAGAAGGGGACAGGGTACGCCGTCACGCTCGCGCGGGACGGCAGCGTCGCCGCGGAGGGCAACGACGCGATCCGGCTCGAGCCCGAGTGGACGCCCGAGCACCTGCTGCTCGCCGCGCTGGCGCGGTGCAGCGTGGCCGCGCTCGTCCACCACGCGAACCGGCGCTCGCTCGACGTCGCCGCGTCGGCACACGCGACGGGCTCGGTCGGGAAGCGCGACGACGGGTCCTGGGGGTTCCTCGAGATCGAGTGCCGTCCGGACGTGGAGCTCCGGCCCGAGCCGGACGCCGACGGCCTCGCGGACCTGCTGGCGAGGGCCGAACGTGGATGCTTCGTCGGCGGCTCGTTGCGGCCCTCCCCGACGTACCGCTGGACCGTGAACGGGCGCGAGCTGCAGCCGCCGTCGCGCTAACCTCCGCCGCCGTGGACGCCTCGAGGCTCGCCGAGCTGCGCCGCTGGGCCTCGAGCCTGGAGCGGTCCGACGCGCCGGAGCTGCGCGCGGCCGGGCGCGCGATCAGGACGCTGTGCGAGGAGAACGAGGCGCTCGCGCGGCGCGTGGCGGAGCTCGAGCCGCGAGCGGAGGCGCCCCCCGTCGACGACGACGGCGGCGACGACGAACCGCCTCCGCGGGCGACGGGCGGGACCTCGTCGCTCCGCAGCCGGCTCGGCGCGCGCAAGCTGCCGTGGCGGCTGACGCTCGTCGTGGTCGGGGCGGCGATCGTCCTCGCAGCCGCCGTCGCCCTCGCCGCGGCGGCGATACGGCCGGAGCTCGAGGCGGGCGGGCTGCCGGAGGGCGGCGTCGTCGGCGCCGCCGGCCTGGGCAGCCTCGCCTTCTGGGCCGAGCCGACGGAGGCAGAGCAGTCGTGGTCGCTCGACGGCCGGCCCGTGACGCCCGCGCGGGAAGGCGGCCGGCTCGTCCTCCGCCCGCGAGGGCTCGCGGAGGGGCGGCACACGCTCGCGATCCGAACGGACGGCGCGCTGCTGCGCTCCGCCTCGCGCACCTTCGCCTTCGTCGTCGACACCACCGCCCCCGCGCTCAAGCTCGACGCGCCCGCCGTCGTCCGTCCCGGAGCGCGGCTCGAGCTCGCAGGGACGGTCGAGCCCGACGCCCGCCTGGTCGTGGGCGAGCGCGCCGTCGAGGTCGACGGCGAGGGTCGCTTCGCGTACCAGGCGGAAGCGCCGCCCGCCAGCCTGCTGGTGACGGCGACGGACGCCGCCGGCAACGCGAGCCGCTGGCGCGTGCCGGTCACGGTCGTGCCGCGCCGACCGGCGCAGCCTGTCCGCTCCGTCCACGTCACCGCCTACGCGTGGGCCGACGCGGGCCTCCGCAGGGGGATCCTCGACCTGATCCGCGCGCGGAAGATCAACGCCGTCGAGCTCGACCTCAAGGACGAGTCGGGCGAGATCGGCTGGGACGCCGCGGTGCCGCTCGCCCGCAGCATCGGCGCGAGCAAGGACGTCTTCGACCTCGGCGAGGCCGTGCAGCAGCTCCACGCACAGGGCGTCCGGGTGATCGGCCGCCTCGTCTGCTTCCGCGACCCGATCCACGCGAAGGCCGCGTGGGACGCCGGCCGGCGCGCCGAGGTGGTGCAGACGCCCGGCGGCGAGCCCTATGCCGGCTACGGCGGCTTCACGAACTTCGCGAACCCCGCCGTCCGCCGCTACCAGATCGACGTCGCCGTGGCGGCGGCGAAGCTCGGCGTGGACGAGATCCTCTACGACTACGTGCGGCGCCCGGACGGGCCGCTCGGGTCGATGACGTTCCCGGGCCTCCGCGGCACGCCGGAGCGCGCGATCGCGGCCTTCCTGCGCGAGACGCGGGCGGCGCTCGCCGACACCGACGTGCTCCTCGGCGCCTCGGTCTTCGGCGTCGCGGCCACGCGTCCGAAGGAGGTCGCGCAGGACATCCCGGCGATGGCGCGCGAGGTCGACTACATCGCCCCGATGACCTACCCGTCGCACTGGACGCCCGGGGAGTACGACGTCGCCGACCCGAACGGCAGCCCGTACGAGATCACTCGGCGGTCGCTCGCCGACTTCGTCCGGCTGGCCCGCGGCACGGGGGCGCGCATCGTCCCGTGGCTCCAGGACTTCTCCCTCGGGCGCACGTACGGGCCCGCGGAGGTGGCGGCGCAGATCCGGGCGGCCAGGGACGTCGGCGCCGACGAGTTCATCCTCTGGGACCCGGCGGTGGACTACACGGCCGACGCGCTCGCGGCCGACGCGAAGCTGCCCGCGCTCGAGCTCACCACCGCGGCGCCGCCCGACGCGCCCGGGCCCGTGCGGCTCCCGGGCCCGAAGCCGAAGCCCGGCGCGGGTCCGCAGACGGCGCGCACGGCGGCCGCAGGCCGGACGGCGAGCCTGCCGGCGAACGAGCTCGGCGAGATCCCCGTGCTGATGCACCACATGATCCGCCCGGACCGCGTGGGCGAGTACGACCAGACGCCGGCGGAGTTCCGCGCCGAGCTGGAGCTCCTCTGGAAGCGCGGCTACGTCCCGATCCGCGCCTCCGACCTCGCCGCCGGCCGCATCGACGTGCCCGCGGGCAAGACGCCGGTGGTGATGACGTTCGACGACGCGACGCGCTACCAGGTCGCGCTCGACGACGAGGGCGAGATCCGCGGGGACACGGCGGTCGGAATGATGCTCGCGTTCGCGAGGACGCACCCGGGCTTCGAGCCGGCGGGGACGTTTTACGTCAACCGCGCGCCGTTCGGGGGCGGCGCGGAGGCGCGGACGCTCGCGCGTCTGTTGACGGAGATGGGGTTCGAGCTCGGGAACCACACGCACGACCACGTCCCGCTCCGCGGCGTCGCCGAGGACGAGGTGCGGCGGCAGCTGGCCACCGGCGCGCGCGTGATCGAGGAGCTGGTGCCGAACCGGAGGATCGCCACGATCGCGCTCCCGCTCGGGTCGATGCCGCGCCCGGCCGCGCTCGCGGTGCGCGGCGAGTGGCAGGGGCAGGAGTACGGGCCGTACGCGGTGCTGCTCGTGGGCGCGAACCCCGCGCCGTCCCCCTTCTCCCGCTCGTTCGACCGCGGCGCGATTCCCCGCATCCGCACCTCGCACGCCGGCTGGTCGGGCGAGGCCGACTACGCGTTCGCCTACTGGATGCGGGAGCTCCAGCGGAACCCCGGCCGGCGGTTCGTCTCCGACGGCGACCCCGACCGGATCACGGTGCCCACGGCACGGCTGGGCGAGGTCGCGCCGCGCTTCCGCGCCCGCGCGACCGCACGCCGGTAACGTCGCGCACGTGGCGACGGCGACCTTCGACGTGGCGGCGGTGCGCGCGCGCTTCTCGGCGCTGCGGCAGCCGCTCGCCTTCTTCGACGGGCCCGGCGGGACGCAGGTGCCGGACGAGGTCGTGGACGCGATCGCGCGCTACCTGCGCGAGTCGAACGCGAACGCCGGCGGGGAGTTCCCCACGAGCCGCGCCACCGACCGGTTGACCGCGGACGCGCGCCTCGCGGCGGCCGGGTTCCTCGGCTGCACGCCGGACGAGATCGCGTTCGGCGCCAACATGACCACGCTGAACTTCGCGCTCACGCGGGCGCTGGCGCGCGAGCTCAGGCCGGGCGACGAGATCCTCGTGACGAAGCTCGACCACGACGCGAACGTGGCGCCGTGGCTCCACCTCGCCGACGACCTCGGCCTCCGCGTGCAATTCGTCGACGTCCGGGACGACACGACGCTCGACCTCGACGACCTCGAGCGGCGGCTGACTGAGCGCACGCGGGTGGTCGCGTTCCCGTGGGCCTCCAACGCCGTCGGGACGGTGCAGGACGTCCGCCGCGTCGCGGCGCTCGCCCACGAGGCCGGCGCGCTCGCCTGGGTCGACGCCGTCCACTACGCCCCGCACGGGCCGATCGACGCGGCCGCGGCGGGCGCGGACGTGCTCCTCTGCTCGCCCTACAAGTTCTTCGGCCCGCACCTGGGCGTCGCATTCGGCCGGCGCGAGCTGCTCGAGCGTCTCCGGCCGTACAAGGTGCGTCCCGCGCCCGAGTCGCCGCCGGGGGCGCGGTACGAGACGGGGACGCTGCCGTTCGAGCTGCTCGCCGGCCTCGTCGCTGCCGTCGACTACCTGCGCTCCGTCGGCTGGGACGGGATCCGCGCCCACGAGCGCGAGCTCGGGCAGCGGTTCCTCGACGGCCTGCCGGGCGGTTGCACCCTGCACGGGCTGCCGACGATGGAGGGCCGGGTGCCCACGTTCGCGCTCACGATCCCCGGCCACTCCCCGGCGGCGGCGGCGGCGCGACTCGGCGACCAGGGCTTCGCCGTCTGGCACGGCGACTACTACGCCGTCGAGGCGATGCGGCGGCTCGGGCTCGAGCCGGACGGCGCCGTCCGCGTCGGGATCGTCCACTACAACACCCGGGACGAGGTCGAACGCCTGCTCGCAGCGCTGGCCGCCCTGTGAGGCTGCTCGTCCTCGGCGGGACGAAGTTCCTCGGACGCGCGGTCGTCGAGGAGGCGCTCGCGCGCGGGCACGAAGTGACGACGTTCACGCGCGGAGAGACGAACCCGGAGCTCTTCCCCGAGGCGGAGCGACTGCGCGGCGACCGAGACGGCGACCTGACCGCACTCGAGGGCCGCCGCTGGGACGCCGTCGTCGACACGTCGGGGTACGTGCCGCGCGTCGTGCGGGCGTCGGCCGAGCTGCTGCGGGAGTCCGGGTTCTACGTCTTCGTCTCCTCGATCTCCGTCTACCCCTTCCCGCTTGCGGCGGGCTACGACGAGTCGACGCCGGTGCAGGAGCTGGGGAGCCGAGACTCCGAGAGCATCCAGTCCGATTACGGCGCGCTGAAGGCGGCGTGCGAGCGCGTCGTCGAGGAGACGTTCGGCGACCGGTGGGCGGCACTGCGCTACGGGCTGATCGTCGGCCCGCACGACCCGACAGACCGCTTCACCTACTGGGTCGAGCGGCTCGCCCGCGGCGGCGAGATCCTCGCGCCGGGGCCGCCGGACCGGCCCTGGCAGTTCGTGGACGTGCGCGACGGGGCAGCGTTCGCGCTCGAGGTCGCGGGCCGCCGGCTCACCGGCGCCTTCAACGTCACGAACGCCTCCACACCGCGCGAGGTGCTCGCCGGAGGCGATGTCGTGTGGGTCGAGGACGCGTTCCTGGCGGAGCAGGGTGTGGGCGAGTGGATGGAGCTGCCGCTGTGGGTCGCCGACGGCGGCGAGATCGGGACGCTCCACGGGGCCGACACCTCGCGGGCGCGGGCCGCCGGGCTGCGGATGCGGCCGGTCGCGGAGACGGTCGCGGACACGCTCGCCTGGTGCCACACCCGCGGCGGCCGCGGGGCGGGCACCGCGGCGATGGGTGGCACGGAGGGCGTGGGGCTCGACCCCGAGAGGGAGCGCGAGCTCCTCGCCGCCTGGCGCGTGCGCTAGCGGCGCTGCGCCCAGGAGACGGCGGAGACGCCCTCGCGGCCGGGCGCCAGCAGGCGCCGCTCACCGCCGTCAGCGGCGACCTCCCACAGCCGGTACTGGTCGGTCGTGCTCCCCTGGCTGGAGAGGAACGCGAGGCGGCGTCCGTCCGGCGACCACTCGGGCCTCGCGTCGGTACCGGGGACGACGGACAGCGGCCGCCGGTCGCTGCCTCCGACGGCGCTCGTCCACAGGTCGCCCTCGTGCGCGAACGCGAAGCGCCTCCCGTCGGGCGACCAGTCCGGCGCCAGCCCCGGACCGCGGAAGCGCTTCAACGAGCCGTCGGGGCCCATCGTGTGGATCCCGGAGCGCACGCCCGCGCGCGCCGCCGAGAACGACCACGCGAGCCGCCTCCCGTTGGGCGCCCAGTCCGGCTCGGTGTCCTGGCCGCGGTTGAAGGTGAGCCGCCGCAGCCCGCGGCCGTCCACGCCGACGACGAAGATCTCCGTGCCGTAGCCGGGGACCGTGCGGGCGAACGCGAGCCGGCGCCCGTCCGGCGACCAGGCGGGCTGGAGGTCGATCGTCGGGCTCGTCGTGACGCGCCGAAGGTCGGTCCCGTCGGCCTCCGCCACCCAGAGGCCGTCGCGGCGGACCGACGCGAAGGCGAGGCGCGAGCCGTCCGGCGACCACGCAGGCCACCCCGCGCCGCCCCCGTTCGGCACTGCCGTGTCTACGCCGCCGTCGAGCGTCCACAAGGCGTCGTCGGACGCGAACACGAGCGGCCCGTTCTCGACGGCGACCGCCGGGCTCACGACCCCGAGCAGGAAGGCTGCGACGAGGGAGATCGCCACGGCCGCGACCGTAGCCCCGGCCTGTGAGCATTCCGCACGCGGACGGTAAGGATTACGACGCGCCGCCGTGCCGGGCCGCCGCGCGGGCCCAGCGAGGGTCGTCGCGGCGGATGCGGTCCGGGTTGACGCCCCGGGCCTCCGCGAGGTCGAGCACGAGCAGGTGGAAGCGCACGACGTCCACGACGGGATGTCGCGTGGGGACGAGCGTGACGTCGCAGCCGAGCTCCTCCAGCGCCCCCTCGGCGTCGCGCGCCCGCTCCGCGGCGCGGCCCTCCCCCTCCAGCACGAAGCACCGCACCGACTCGTCGACGGCCGCGAGGTACCCGTGCAGGAGCTGCTCCGTCTCGTACGCCTCGCACGCGACGAAGCAGCCCTCCCGCAGCTTCAGCGCCACCTCCTGCGCCGTCGGCCAGTCGCGCCCGGCGCCCGCGACGAGCCAGCGCTCGTGCCGCGAGACCGGGAAGCGCTCGCCGTCGAGAGCGTCCTGCACCGCGTCCGGCAGCCAGCCGATCTCCTCCCCGCGAAGCGCCGCCAGCGCCGCCACCGCGCACGTGTAGCTCGCGGTGTGGCACCAGCTCTCCTCGACCTCGGGCGCGACCACGAGCACCTCGTCGCACGCGGCGGCGATCGGGCTCTCCCGCTTTGCCGTCACCAGCCAACGCTGCCCGTCGAACTCGCGCACCGCCTCCAGCGTCAGCGGCGTGTCGCCCTCGTGCGAGATCGCGACGAGCACGTCCGCCTCCGGCTGCGAGAGCACGAGCTCGAGCGCCTGCAGGGCGGTGCCGCCGGTCTGCGCCGCGTGGAAGGAGGTGCCGCAGCCCGTGTAGACCGTCGTCCCCGGCGGCAGCCGCCGGTCGGCCGGCACCTGCGCCAGCCAGGCCGGTTGCGCGTGCACGGCCCTTCGCGTGTGCTCCATGGACGCGTCTATACCATGGCGCGCGATGCCGACCTTCGAGCGCACCGCCCTCGCCAACGGCGTCCGCGTGCTCACGGCGCCGATGCCGCACGCGCAGTCCGTCTCCTGCTTCCTCTTCTACGCGGCGGGCTCGCGCTACGAGACGAAGGAGACGAACGGGATCGCCCACTTCGCCGAGCACATGTTCTTCAAGGGCACGGAGCGGCGCCCGCGCAGCCGTGACATCACCGGCGAGATCGACGCGATCGGCGGCGAGTTCAACGCCTTCACCGGCAAGGAGTACACGGGCTACTACGT
>DATHTC010000278.1:0-8197 GCA_035463735.1 Gaiellaceae bacterium
GGAGGCCGCCGCCCCCGCGACGGCGGTGCGACCCGCTGCCATACGGGTCTCGTCGGTGCCCGGCGACGTCCTCGCGAAGAGCCTGCGCCCTGCTTCAGCCGGGCGGGGGCCGCTCGCCGGCACGGATCCCGGTGCGGTGCCCGACCCGCGACGCAGCGCCGCGGCCGGCGGATCGCGCGCGCCCTCCGCCGCCGAGGTCGGTGTGGCCGACGACGAGCGTCGCCGTCCACGCGCAGGCAGGTCGCACGGGCGAGACCTGCGAGTGCCCGTCGCCCGAGGCTCCGCTGTGGTCGCGGTGGACGCGTCGGCCCGGCCGGAGCCCCGCACGGGCGCGTCCGCCGTCAGCCCGTCCGATCCCGCATCCCCGCACCGGCGCCTCCGCCCGACGCTCGTCCTGGTCGCCCTTGCCGTGCTCGCCGGCGTCGCAGCCGTCGCGCTCGGGGCGGCTCGTATCATGACCGGCCATGCCCGACACCCCGCAGAGGATCCTGGTCGCGCCGGCGTGGCCGTATGCGAGCGCACCGAGGCACATCGGGCACGTGGCGGGGTTCGCAGTTCCGGCCGACATCTTCGCGCGCTACCACCGCCTGAAGGGCGACCACGTGCTGATGATCTCGGGCACCGACGAGCACGGCACGCCCGTCATGGTGACCGCGGACAGGGAAGGGCGCTCGCCGCGTGAGGCCGCCGACGACTACAGCGCGCGCATTCGGGACGACCTGCGAGACCTCGGCATCGCCTACGACTGCTTCACGCGCACGACGACGCGCAACCACTACCGGGTCGTCCGCGACCTGTTCCGCACCCTCTACGACGAGGGGTACGTCCTCGAGCGGACCGCGCTCGGTGCCTTCTCCGCGACGACGGGGCACACGCTCCCCGACCGCTACATCGAGGGTACGTGCCCGATCTGCGGGTACGCGGCCGCGCGCGGCGACCAGTGCGACAACTGCGGCAACCAGCTCGATCCGACCGACCTGATCGAGCCCCGTTCGCGCATCGACGGGTCGACGCCGGAGTTCCGCGAGACGAAGCACCTGTTCCTCGACCTGCCGGCCTTCGCCGAGCGCCTGCGGACGTGGATCGAGGCGCAGAAGCACTGGCGGTCGAACGTGCGCAACTTCTCGCTCGCGCTCGTCGGCGACCTCAAGGAGCGGCCGATCACGCGCGACCTCGACTGGGGCGTCCCGATCCCGGTCGAGGGCTACGAGGAGGAGACGAACAAGCGCATCTACGTCTGGTTCGACGCCGTCATCGGCTACCTCTCCGCGGCCGTCGAGTGGGCGCAGAACCGGGGGACGCCGGACGCGTGGCGCGACTGGTGGCAGAACGGGGACGCGCGTCACTACTACTTCATGGGCAAGGACAACATCGTCTTCCACACGGTGATCTGGCCGAGCATCCTGCTCGGCTACGGCGACCGCGGCGAGGTCGGCGCGGGCCGCGGGGCGCTCCAGCTCCCGTACAACCTCGTCGCGAGTGAGTTCCTCACGATGGAGGGCCGGCAATTCAGCGCCAGCCGCAGCGTCGGCATACTCGTGCGCGATTTCCTCGACCGGTACGACCCCGACCCGCTGCGCTACTACCTGACGGCAGCCGGGCCGGAGACGCAGGACACGGACTTCACCTGGTCGGAGTTCGTCCGGCGCAACAACGACGAGCTCGTCGCCACCTGGGGGAACCTCGCCAACCGCACGCTCACGATCGCGCACCGCACCTTCGGTGCCGTCCCCGAGCCGGGAGAGCTCCTCGACCGCGACGCCGCGCTTCTCGCCGAGATCGACGGCGGCTTCGCGACCGTCGGTGAGCTGGTCGACGACGCCCGCTTCAAGGCGGCGCTCGGCGAGGCGATGCAGCTCGCCCGTCGCGTCAACCAGTACGTCAACGACGAGGCGCCCTGGGCGCTGGTGACGAACGACCGCGCGCGCGCGGCGACCGTGCTCTACGTCTGCCTGCGGGCCGTCGACAGCCTGAAGACGCTGCTCGCGCCCTTCCTGCCGTTCAGCTCGCAGGTCGTCCACGAGCTGCTCGGCCACGAGGGGTTGCTGTCGGGGCCGCTCGAGCTCCGTGAGGTGAGGGAGGAGGGCGGCGCTGCGCACGTCGTCCTCACCGGCGACTACGGCTCGTGGGCGGGGCGGTGGGAGCCGTCGCAGCTCGCGCCCGGCCAGGCGCTCCTGGAGCCGCGGCCGCTCTTCCGCAAGCTCGACGAGTCCCTCGTGGAGGAGGAGCTCGAGCGGATGCGGCGCGCCGCCGACGCGGCGTGATCGACACGCACGCGCACCTCGACGCGTGCGCCGAACCGCCCCGCGTGCTGGTCGCCCGTGCCCGGGCGGCCGGAGTGGGGCGCATCCTCACCGTGGGCACGTCCCTCGAGGGGTCACGGGAGGCGCTGCGTCTGGCCGACGAGCACGACGGCGTCTCGGCGATCCTCGGGATCCACCCGCATGCCGCCGGCGGCCCCGACGTCGCCCGGCTCGACGAGCTGCGCGAGCACCTCGCGCATCCGAAGGCGGTCGCCGTGGGCGAGACCGGCCTCGACTTCTACCGCGACTACGCGCCCCGCGACCGGCAGCTCGAGCTGTTCGAGCGGTCGCTCGAGCTCGCCGCGGAGGTGGGGAAGCCCGTCGTCGTGCACACGCGGGCGGCCGACGCGGAGACGATCGCCGTCCTCGCGGGGTTCGGCGGCGACGTCGTGCTCCACTGCTTCTCCTCGGCGCGACTGCTCGAGCCGGCGCTCGCCCGCGGCTACTACGTCTCGTTCGCGGGCAACGCGACGTACCCGAACGCGTCCGACCTTCGTCTCGCCGCGGCGCAGGTCCCGGCCGAGCGCATCCTCGCGGAGACGGACTGCCCGTACCTTGCCCCGGTGCCGCGGCGCGGCCGGCCGAACGAGCCCGCGAACGTCGTCCACACGGTGGCCGCGCTCGCCGACGCCAGGGGCGAGGAAGCCGGCGCGCTCGGTGAGCTGATCGACGCCAACGCGGCGCGCGTGTTCGGGCTGTGAGCGACCCGGCGCCCGCCGGTGCGAGGCCGCGGAAGTCGCTCGGCCAGCACTTCCTCGTGGACGAGAACATCCTCGGCGTGATCGGACGGCTCGCAGAGCTCGACGAGCGGGACGTCGTGCTCGAGATCGGCGCAGGGCTCGGCGTCCTCACCCGCTACCTCGCCGACCGGGTCGCGCTCGTCCATACCGTGGAGCTCGACCGCACGCTCGAGCCGGCGCTGCGCGAGGCGCTCGGGACGCGGGAGAACGTGCGGCTGCTGTGGGGCGACGCGCTGCGCGTCGACCTCGGCGCACTCCACCCGCCCCCGCGGAAGCTCGTCGCCAACCTGCCGTACAACGTTGCCACGCCCCTCGTCGTCGAGTCCCTGGACGGGCTGCCGAGCGTCGAGCGCTGGTGCGTGATGGTGCAGCGCGAGGTCGCGGACCGGTTCTTCGCGACGCCGGGGACGAAGGCGTACGGCGCGGTCTCCGTGCTCCTTCAGCTGGCGGCGAGGCGGACGGGCTTCCACGCCGTCTCACGGTCTGTCTTCCGGCCGCCGCCGAACGTCGACTCGGCGCTCGTCGCGTTCCGCCGGCGACCGCTGCCGGACGGCTACCCGCAGCTGAAGGCGCTCGTCGAGGCCGCGTTCGCACACCGCCGGAAGACGCTCCCGAACTCCCTCGAGCTCGCGGGGGTCGCGGCACGCGGCGCCGCCGCGCACGCGCTGGGGTCGATCGGGCGGGAGCCGACGGCGCGCGCCGAGGAGCTCGCGCCCGACGAGTACGTGGCGCTGCGGGACGCTCTGGCGCCGTGAGGCGTGCGCCCGCCCCCGCGAAGCTCAACCTTGCGCTCGTCGTCGGGCCCCGCCGTGGCGACGGCCGGCACGAGGTCGCGACGGTGCTGCAGCGGGTCGACCTCGCCGACCGCGTCGAGATCCGGCCGAGTCGCCGGCTCGAGGTGCACGGCTTCGCTGCCGACACGCTCGTCACCGGCGCCTTGCGGGCGCTCGCCGAGGCGGCGGGCGTCGAGTCGTCGTGGCGGGCGACGATCACCAAGCGGATTCCGGTCGCCTCCGGACTCGGAGGCGGCAGCTCGGACGCGGCGACGGCACTGCGTCTCGCGAACGCGACGCTCGCCGAGCCGCTGCCGCGCGCCCGCCTCGTCGAGGTCGCATCCGCCCTCGGCGCCGACGTGCCGTTCTTTCTGCACGCGGGGCCGCAGCTCGGCGAGGGCGATGGGCGGTCGCTGTCGCCGCTCGTGCTCCCACAGGACTTCTGGGTCGTGCTCGTGCTCCCGCACGGCGAGACGAAGGCCTCGACGGGAGCCGTCTACCAGGACTTCGAAGCGAGCGGCGGCGAGGCCGGGTTCGAGGAGCGGCGGCGCGCCCTGCTCGACGTGCTCGATCGCGTCCGCCGGCCGCGGGACCTCGCTGCGCTGCCGGCGAACGACCTCGCCGCCTCGCCGCTCACCGGACTGCTGCGCGAGGCCGGCGCGTTTCGCGCCGACGTCAGCGGGGCGGGTCCTGCCGTCTACGGCCTGTTCGCCCGGAGGGCCGATGCGGAGGCCGCGCGACGAGGGCTGAAGCGCCACGGCCGCACCTGGCTCACCGTGCCTGCTTGGTACGGTTGACGGAGATGGAGCTGCCGGCGATCGAGCACGGCACGAGCCGGACGAGCAGATGGCTTCGGGTGCGGCGCCTCCGTCTTGCCTTCTGGATCGCGGTCGTCGAAGGGCTGCTGATCGTCTTCGACGTCCTCGGCGGCTGGCTGGCGCTCCTCATCGGGGCGATCGTGGTCCTCTTCTACGTCGTCGTCGGCCGCACGTCGAGGTCGGACGCGCTCCGGCAGGGGAGCTGGGTCGCGGCGATGTCCCAGGCGCTCGTGGCGCTGATCCCGATCGCCGCGTTCCTCCTCGGTACGCTCGCGATCGTGATGCTCGCGCTGATCGCGCTCGCGGCGCTCGCGCTGCTGCTCGCCGACCGCCGCTGAGTGGCGCCCCGCCGCCCGCATCGTCTGTGAAACTGAGGGCGCCGACTCACTGGGGCGTGGCCAAGTGGTAAGGCAACGGGTTTTGGTCCCGTGATCCCAGGTTCGAATCCTGGCGCCCCAGCCTCTACTCTCCGTCCGTGACCACCCCGCTCGCAGCCGTCGTCATGGCCGGCGGCCTCGGCACGCGGATGCGCTCCGAGACGCCCAAGCACCTGCATCCGCTGCTGGGGCGCCGCATGGTCGACTGGGTGCTCGCGTCGGCGCGGCCACTCGGTGCCGAGCCGCTCGTCGTCGTCTGCTCGCCGCAGACCGAGGCGACGATGCGCTCGTCGCTCGACGGGAGCGTGGCACTGGCCGTACAGGCCGAGGCGCGTGGCACCGGCGACGCGGTCGCGGCCGCGCGCGCGCCGCTTGCCGGCTTCGACGGCGACGTGCTCGTGCTCTCGGGGGACACGCCGCTGCTCCGACCGGAGCTGCTCGAGGCGCTCGTGGCCACGCATCGGGAGCAGGACGCCGCGGCCACGATTCTCGCGATCGTGCCCGAGGAGCCGAAGCCCTACGGCCGCATCGTCCGCAACGGCGACGGCAGCGTGCGGGCGATCGTCGAGGAGCTCGACGCGACGCCGGAGGAGCGCGCGATCCGCGAGTGCAACTCGTCGATCTACGTGTTCCGGGCCGGCGAGCTGTGGCGTGCGCTCGGCCGCCTCGACCCGCACAACGCGCAGGGGGAGCTCTACCTCACCGACACGATCGCGCACCTCGTGGGCGGCGGCGCGAAGGTCTCCGTGCACACGGCGCCCGACGCAGTCGACGCCGAGGGCGTCAACACCCGGGTGGAGCTGGCCGCCGCGGCCAGCGTGCTTCGCGACCGGGTCAACGAGGCGCACATGCTCGCTGGGGTCTCGATCGTCGACCCACAGAGCACGTGGATCGAGCCCGACGTCGAGCTCGCCGCCGACTGCACGATCCACCCGTTCACCGTCCTCCGTGGCCGCTCGCGCGTCGCCGCCCGTGCCGAGGTCGGCCCGCACGCGGTGCTCGTCGATGCGGAGGTCGGGGAGCGGGCGCTGGTGGGGCCGTTCTGTTACCTTCGCCCCGGCACGAGGCTGGCGGCACGCGCCAAGGCCGGGACATTCGTCGAGATCAAGAACTCGGACATCGGGGAAGAGACGAAGGTGCCGCACCTGTCCTACATCGGCGACGCCGAGATCGGCGCCGGGACGAACGTGGGAGCCGGGACGATCACCGCGAACCTGCCCCACCAGCCAGGCCGCCCCAAGAACCGCACCACGATCGGCAAGAACGTCCGGCTCGGCATTCACGATTCGCTGGTGGCACCGGTCGAGATCGGCGACAACTCGTGGATCGCGGCCGGCTCCGTGATCACCGACGACGTCCCGCCGGATTCGCTCGCGGGCTTCCCGCCCCGTCAGGAAACGAAGGAGGGGTACCTGCGTGGAGACGACGACTGAGGTCGCGACGCTCCCGGGGCTCGAGGTCGCGCAGACGGTGACCCACGAGCAGCCCGGGCACTTCCGCGAGTACACCTCGCACAAGCGCCTGATGGTGTTCGCCGGACGCTCGCACCCGGAGCTCGCGCAGAAGATCGCCGAGAAGCTCTCGATCGAGCTGGGCGAGATCACCCTCAAGACGTTCGCGAACGGGGAGAGCTACTGCCGCTTCGAGGAGTCGATCCGCGGTGCCGACCTCTTCCTCGTCCAGACCGGCTCCGACCCAGTCGACCGGCACCTGATGGAGCTGCTGATGATGATCCAGGCGGCGAAGCTCGCGTCGGCGAAGCGCGTGACCGTCGTCTTCCCGTGGTTCTCGTACTCGCGACAGGACAAGAAGTCGGCGCCCCGCGAGCCGATCACGGGGAAGCTGGTGGCCGACCTGCTCGAGACCGCGGGAGCCGACCGCGTGCTGACGATGGACCTCCATGCCGGGCAGATCCAGGGCTTCTTCAACATCCCGGTCGACCACATGACGGCGCTGCCGCTCTTCGCGCAGTACTTCCGGGAGACGCGCGGCCTGCACGGTGACGGGATCGTGTCGGTGTCCCCGGACCCCGGCCGCGCGAAGATGGCCGTGAAGTTCGGGCAGATGCTCGAGGCCGACTTCGCCATCCTCCACAAGACGCGCCCGACGCACGACGTCGCCACCGTGACGGAGGTGACGGGGCGTGTGGGCGACAAGATCGCGCTGATGGGCGACGACATCATCTCCACCGGCGGCACGCTGATCGCCGGCGCGCGGGCGCTGCGAGACGCGGGAGCGAAGGAGGTTCACCTGTTCGCCACCCACGGGCTGTTCGCGAAGGACTCGCTGCAGCGGCTGGGCGAGGCGGAGGAGGTCGACTCGATCACCGTCACCGACACGGTGCCGATCGACCCGATCCACCGGCCGGACAAGGTGACGGTGCTGTCCGTGTCGGGGCTGCTCGCCGAGACGATCTGGAACGTGTTCTCGGACGAGTCCGTGTCGGCGATCTTCGCCGGCGAGAATCAGCTCTTCTAGCAGGAACGCCTCAACCAAGCGCTCGGGCCGTTCCTTCGACCGGGACCTTCTCCCGGGCACCCGTAGACTCCGGGGGCGACCCGCAGGTGCCGTTGAGGAGCGGAGATGGTCGAGAAGGCACGCCTTGAAGAGTTGACCTCGGGGCTTGCCCCCGCCACCGAGGGCTGGTTCGTCGTCAACGTTCGCGATGCGGCGTGGGAGACGAACGATCAGCTCGGTGCCATGTGCGCTTTCGAGGGCGAGAGTGCGCCGTTCGCCGACCTCGGATTCAACCTTCGCGTGCTCCGGCCGGGAGGGAGAGGCCTGTACCACGCCGAGTCCACACAGGAGGACTTCCTCGTCGTGGCCGGTCAGTGCCTCCTGCTCGTCGAGGGCGTGGAGCGGCCGCTCACGGCATGGGACTTCGTGCACTGCCCGCCGGGAACCGCGCACGCGTTCGTTGGGACCGCGGACGGCCCGTGCGTCATCATCATGGCGGGCGCGCCGCGCTCATCGTCCGCGAGCACCATCGTCTATCCGCGCTCCGAGCTCGCCGTCCGCCACGGAGTAGGCGTCCAGGCAGAGACCAGGTCACCCGGCGAGGCGCAATCCCAGCTCGGAATCCCGGCCTGGCGCTACCGGCGGCCGGACGACTGGAATGCGTTGCCCTGGGCCTAGCGCGTCGGCGACGAGCGCGAACTGGTGCAGCGGCGTGGGCGGCAGGCTCTG